>DATEME010000522.1:0-9411 GCA_035275865.1 Candidatus Acidiferrales bacterium
TCACGCCGCCCAAGACCTCGTATGCCGATGATCCAGGTCATCGCGAAGCGCATCGTTAGGTACAGAGCGAAATAGCCGAAACCAATGGCAGCCGAGGGCGCGATGAACATAGCCAGAGCCCATCCGAGGAGGCCCTGCGTAAAGAGCAATCCGAAGTGGCCCCACGGCCGGATGCTGCGCATTTCGATAATCCAGCGCAGCCGCTTGTGCAGAAAGTCGCGAACCGAGCCGTAATCTGCCACCACCTGAATGCAGTAAGGCAGCAGTTCAACCTTATAGCCCTGTTTCGCGATCAATTGGCCAACGAGAAGGTCATCCGCCGGCCGGTCATCAATCGATTCGTAACCGCCGAAATCGAGAAGGCGCTCTCGCGTGGTAGCAATTGTCGGCCCGAGTGTGAATTTGACGCCTTCGAGATTCCAGTCGGTCAAAATGCCGGCATAGAATTCCGAAATCATGCTAATTGTCTGTAGATGCTGCGTGAAGGCGACGTCGCCAGATTGCAGGTAGAAGCACGTGACCGCGCCCGTCGCAGGGTCGGCCAAGGGTGCAACGAGCGTACGCAGGTAGTCTGGGCGGACACGAACGTCGCTGTCATTGATAACCAGGTATTCGTGTTCGGCTTCGGACGTCAAGCGGGCAAGCTTTGCCACCTTGTCATTTGGGGCGTTACTCCGCGAGCCGAAGAGCACGCGGATGCGCCTATCCGGGTAATCGCTCCGCAGCTGCGTAATAATGGAGTAGACAGGATCATCCGGCCCGTCGATGCAGAAGACGATCTCATAATCGGGGTAATCCTGGACGCAAAGACTGGCGAAATTCTCATAGGCATCCGGATCACAGCCACGAACGGGTTTCAATATGCTCACGGGCGGTGTAAACTCCGGCTTGCGCGTATCGTGCGATGACGGCCGGCCGGCACACTTAAAAAATTTCCAGGAACTAAAAATCGACAAGGCGTAATAGAGCAACGGAATGAGTGTGAAAAGAAGCAGAAATATGCCAAACGAACTAATGGACATGCGCCCCCTTGTGGACGGGCCGGTTCGTCCTGCCTCGTATCGGGAGGCGTGCTGCGGACTTCACCGCCATCCGTACCGCCTATCGTGTGCGCGGAGCATACCACCAGGCTTGCGGTTTTGATACAAAAAACGCTGCAACTTTTTCTTGAAGCGTTTGGATTTAAGAGCGTTTGCCAGGTTTTCGCCGGGTATCGTTTCGCGGCATTCGCATGAAGTCTGGCTGTTTGCTGTATGATCGATCCCGGGGGTCTGCAAGGGCGCGCCGACCGCGTTGCTCTGTCTCAAGGAGGAGACATGAAGATTGCCGTGCTAGGCGGAGACGGATACTGTGGCTGGGCCACGGCCCTCTACCTTTCCCAAAGGGGACACACTGTAGCGGTTGTTGACAGCCTGATCCGTCGCCATTGGGATAACGAGCTTGGAGTGCAGACGCTCACGCCCATCCGCACGCTTCCAGAACGCCTTCGCGCGTGGCAGGAAATAAGTGGCAAGACGATTGACTCCTTCGTCGGTGATATTACCGACTACGAGTTCCTCACGTCTTTCGTCCGCGAATTCGGGCCCGATGCGGTGATTCATTTCGCAGAGCAGCGTTCGGCGCCCTATTCAATGATCGACCGCCAGCACGCGGTAGGCACACAGGTGAACAATGTTGTCGGCACGCTGAATCTGGTCTTTGCCCTGCGCGAATTTCGCAAGGATTGCCACCTCATCAAGCTCGGCACGATGGGCGAATACGGCACGCCGAACATCGATATCGAAGAGGGATATATCGAAATCGAACACAACGGCCGCAAGGACATATTGCCGTTTCCCAAGCAGCCTGGCTCGTTTTATCACTTGTCAAAGGTTCACGACAGCCACAATATCGCGTTCTGCTGCAAGATTTGGGGATTGCGCGCCACGGACCTGAACCAAGGCGTGGTTTATGGCACGGTGACCGATGAAACACTGCTTGATGAACGCCTGATCAATCGCTTCGATTATGACGAGGTGTTCGGCACCGTGCTGAACCGCTTCTGCGCGCAAGCCGCGATCGGGCATCCGCTGACGGTCTACGGCAAAGGCGGCCAGACGCGCGGCTTTCTCGATATCCGCGATACGGTGCGCTGCATAGAACTGGCATGTCTCAATCCGGCTGCGCCCGGAGAATTCCGCGTATTCAACCAGTTCACCGAGCAGTTTTCCGTACTGGATTTGGCTTTGGCCGTGCAAAATGCCGCGAAGGAACTGGGTCTCAGGCTGAAAGTCGACCACCTGCCCGATCCGCGCGTCGAGGCGGAAGCCCACTATTACAATGCCAAACATTCCAAGCTGATCGACCTCGGACTTGAGCCGCACCTGCTCTCGAGTTCCCTGCTCGATTCGCTGATGAACATCGCGATCCGCTATAAGGACCGCGTGGACGTCTCGATGATGATGCCTCAGGTCAACTGGCGCAACGCGACGAACGAAAGGAACCGCGCGGTTGCACAGACGACCGCTGCAGCGAAATAGCGGTATCTGCACTCAATGGATCGGTACTGCGGCGGTCAGTCCGCCGCCGGGGCGTCGGCGGCACTCGTCACGGCGGGCACGAGCTCGCCATTGCGGATGTAATACCTGGCTCCGCGCCAGCGCACTGTTCTTCTCAAAAAGCTCGCCAGCCAAAGGCAGAATGCCAGGGCGTCCCAAACCGGCACCAGCGCCATCTGCTTCCATAAGCCTTTTTGCCGCAAGCCCCATTGGCCGATCATCGACGTGATCGTTACCCGTAAAACCGCATAGGCGCCTAGATAACCGCAGGCGATTGCCAACGTAGGATGAATCGCGATCGCCACCAGCGACCAGAAAAGCCCCTGCGTAAAAATCAGGCCGACATGGCCCCACGGCCGCATATGCCGCATCACGACCATCCAGCGCAGACGCTTGTGCAGCAGGTCAGCCAAGGAGCTGTAGTCGGCCACGACGTCGAACGAATACGCGAGCAGTTCAACGCGATAGCCTTGTTGAGCGATCAGGCGGCCGACCAGCAGATCGTCGCCTGGTTGATTTTCGATGGCCTCGTAGCCGCCGAAGCCGGCTAGACGTGCGCGAGTGGTGGCAATCGTGGGACCAAGCGTGAACTTCACGCCGTCGAGTTGACGCGCCGCAAGAACTCCCGCGTAAAAATCGGCCATCATCCCGATGGTCTGGAGATGCTGTGCAAAAGTGTGCTCGTCTGAATGCGTGTAAAAGCAGGTCACCGCGCCAACGGCCGGATCGTCAAGCGGCGCAACAAGCGTGCGAAGGTAGTCCGGGGCAACACGCACGTCGCTATCGCTTATTACCAGCGTCTCGTAGCGCGCGTCTGATGCGAGGCGTCCAAGACGAGCCACTTTGTCATTGATCGCATCGCGACCGGATCCGTAGATCAGACGGATATGGCGGTCGGGAAAATCACACACGAGTTTTTCGAGAACCGGCACGGCGGGGTCATTGCGGTCGACGCAAAAAAGGATTTCGTACTCGGGGTAATCCTGGCGGCAGAAGCTGGCGAAATTCTCGTACGCGCTCGGATCGAGGCCGCGCACCGGCTTCAGGATGGAAACCGGAGGCGTGTAGCCGCTTTTGGGACGCGGGCGAACGGATGGATCGCCGAAGAACCGGCCGGCGGCGTAAACCGCGATGGCGTAATAGATAAATGGGGAAACGCAAACTAAAAATGCGACATCCCTCGTGAGCGGAAATGCGGGTTGCATGTACCGATTGTTACATGATTAGGTGCCGGAAAATCACCTGAGTTTTCAAACGAATCGCGGCATGCCTTAGCATTTTCCCGATCCGCTCGGACCCTACTGCAAGCGCGGACGAAGCGTTTCGGCGAACCTGTCCAGTTGCCCAGGCGGGACAATGGCGATCTGCTGGTCGTCGAAAAGCCGCTTGACGAACTCGTGACGGGTGTTGCCGGTGGAAGGATCCGTCTCGGTGAGCGCGACGAACTCCGCATGCCGTACGTGGCGCCGGATGCATTCGGCCGTGTAGGCGAAGACTTTCGCCCGTGTTGTATCGCCCTTCAGCGGCACGATCTGCATGTACCCGCGAGTGCCGTTTGAGCGATAGCTGTAATCGATCTTCAGCGGATCGCCCGCCTCGGTAAACTCATCGACGCGAATTCTCTTTTCGAGGCGCGCAAGAATATGACGCCGCCGGAACACATCATCGATGCGCTTGCGGATCCATTGCGCCGTGGTTTCGATCACTCCCGATCGGGCCGTTCGGGGGACCGCAACCTGCTCCCGGAAAAGCCGTTCCAGTTCCGTATCGAAGTCCTCCGCAAGGACGCCCTTACGCGGCCCGAACTGGAGAGTATTGGAAAGCGTCTGATCGAGCTTTTCCAAGTACACGGAGACTTGGTCGGCCGTAGCGCGCAAGCGCGCGTCGAACTCGCCCGGCAGCGACCGTAGGAGGCTCTCATCGACTCCGGGATGCAGCCGGCGGACGCGGGCAATCTCGGCGTCTTCCTCGATCAAACGGATTTCGCGGCGAGAATCTGTCTTAGCCTCACTGATCGAAACCTCTTCGAGCAGTACGCCGACGTTCACCCATTCATCGCGAAGCAGATTGGGCACGTATCGGAGGATGCGATACCGGCAATTCAAGCGCGTCTCTTCAGGCATGGTTCACTTCCAATTGGGAAAAGGCTGGGCCGAAGACTTCCAGGCTGAAACGATCAGTTCCCGCACGAGCGTCCGCCGCCGGCTGAAATGCTCGATCATCTTCTCGAGCGCGTCATAGTCGGAATTGTACCAGTCGGGCGGGACCTCTTCGGCAATTGCGCCCAGCACAGCCAAGTCCATCTTTTCGATTCGCGTCAGCCAGGGCTCAAACGAATCGATTCCGCGCACGCTGTCATAGACGCGATGCCGCGCGTATAATCCTCGCAGCGGCGCGTCGGGAAAATTCCATTCGCCGGCATTGAAGCAGAAACCGTTGTCGATCATCTGCGCTTCGTAGCGCGCCTCGCCCGAGCGCCGGAAGAAGATGGCCTGCCGCCCGTTCGTATTGCAGGTCCATTTATCGAACGCCAGCATGCCGCAAAAATCGCGCAGATTTTTCACCTCGCACAACGCTTCCTCGGGCAGAAAATCGTAGACGGCCCATTCGGCTGGCGAAGCGCCCGGATATCGGGAAGCGAATTGCAGCCCCGCCTTGTACGGCGTTCTTCCGCGTCCTAGTTGAATCGTCATTTCCTCGGAATTTTCAATCAGCGCTTGGCGCACCTCCACGACGGCGGCCGGCGGCGTCGGCAATCCAAGCCTCTCGGCCACTGCCGTAGCAAGCAATTCATTCACCAAAATCCGCACGCCTTGCGGGTTATTCTGAAACTTCACCACATAATACCCGCCATCCGCGCAACGCATCAGTTGCGCCTGCGCGCCACCTCGCATTCTGCGGATCTGTTCAATTGCCAGGGGCATCGGCCCGCGTATGCTAACGGCCCCGGTTGACTTCCCGCAAGCGAAACATGCTTTTTTGGAACTCTTTCCTTCCCTTTTCGGGCCGAAAAAAAACGGGCCGCACGATGAATCGCACGGCCCGCAGTTGTGGTTTTGAAACGACCCTGCGGAGGCAGTTGTACAAAACCTATCTCCGGCGCTTACCGCCCTTTTTTGAAGCCTTCTTTGCCTTCGGTTTCGCTCTGGCTTTCGCCCGTTTCTTCGCGGGCTTCTTTTTCGGGGCCGCTTTTTTGGCCGCCTTTTTCGGTTTGGGAGCCGGTTTCCGCGCGGGCGCGGCGGCTGGCATTTCCATGCCCTCCTCTTCCGGCTCTTCCTCAACGATTACTTCTTCGATCTCTTCCATGGCTTCGCCGGGCTGCTCGCCGTCTTCCTCTTCGAACTGCGGCAGCTCGTCGTCTTCATCGTTCATCTTCGCGTAAAACATTTCATCCTCCGTAGGGTCTTGGGAATGCCGGAAACTCCTCGCCGCATATAAGCGGAGTCGCGGAATTTTGTCAAGCGACAACGAATTCAAATGTGCGATCTCTTCGCGTCCATTTCACGGATGCCGACGGCAGGCAAAATAGTGCCTCTGCATCATACTGAAATCAAGGGATTTATTTGAAGAAGGGCTGGATATGCGGGACCGCGCCGACGATTATTGAATGACCAGCACGTCTCCCGCTTGCAAAGCGCGAGCCGCCAGAAACGAGTTGGATTGCTTGAGCGCCGAAACCGTCGTGCCATACGTGCGCGCAATTGAGTAAAGCGTCTCGCCCGCCTTTACGCGGTATTGCACTTCTTCGGCCGTCTTGACAGCCTCCGCGGTGGGTGCAGTGTGCACACGCGCCGCAGCTTTCGAGGTTCGCACAACGGTTGCAGCTTGCGCCTGAGCGCCGCCCGCATAGATGCGCAACCGCGCCCCACGCGCCACGTGTGTGCCGCGCAAGTGATTCCAGCGGCGCAATTCCTCGACTGTCACATCATAACGGTCGGCAATTCCCGCCAGCGTATCTCCGCGCTGCACGCGATAATGCACAAGCCTCGGCGGCGCCGGCGCGGCGGGGATGTTAAGCAAAAAGCCCGACGGCAGCGTCGCATCCGCGTCCAGATGGTTGGCCGCTTCCAGCGCAGTCAAAGCAACGCGGTAAGTGCGCGCAACGCCGGAAAGTGTTTCACCGTCCTCGAACTGATGCAGCCGCCAACTCGTCCACTTCTCTTCAGGCACTTTCTGAATATTCTCTTCAAACCGCGCGCCCGTGCCCGCCGGCAGCTTGAGAGCAAAACTGGGATCGCTGGGCGTAATGTTGCGAAGCAGTTCCGGATTCAGCTCGTGCAAGCTATCAAGATCCGCGCCGGAGGCGTCGGCCACCAAGTGCAGATCAATCGGAGCTCCCGGCTTCACGGTATCCACCTGCTGCGGCTTTTCCAGATCCACATGAATGCCGTACGCAACCGGGTCTTTGCCCACGAGCGCCATCGCAATAATGATGGGAACGTAATTCTGCGTCTGCTTGGGCAGCACGCCGCGCTTTTGGAGTTCCCAAAAATCGGCGTATCCGGTGCGCTCAATCGCGCGGGAGACAGTCAGCGGACCTGAATTGTATGCCGCCATAACGAGATACCAGTCGCCGAACATATCGTAGAGATCGCGCATGTGACGGGCGGCTGCACGCGTCGCCTGCTCGGGATCGCTGCGCTCGTCGATCCAGTAATTCCGTTCGAGGCCGTATTCCTCGCCGCGATAGGGCATGAACTGCCAGATACCCCGCGCACCCACGCGCGAAACCGCGTCGGGCAAGAACGCGCTCTCCGCTTGTGCCAAGAAGACCAAATCCTCCGGAACTCCTTCTTCGTGGAGCACGCGTCGAACCATGGCGTCGTATTGCCCTTCGCGTTGCAATCCGTGCTCGACGACCGAGCGGCCCTTTGGCGTCGTGAAAAAGCTCAGATACTGCAGCACCGCTGGGTTCACGGTAAGCGGGAGATCGTGCTTCACCGCGATCAGTTCCTTGCGGGCCATCGCCGCCAGCCGTGGATCGCCGGGCGGCAACGTCATGTCTTCGATCGAATCGATCGGCGCAGGTTGCGAAGGTACGTCGGCGTCCGCTTCATCGGTAGTGTCAGCGGAGGCTTCCGCGTCCGCGTCATCGTCGGAGACGGTCTTATCATCCGCTTGAACCACGTCGCCAATTTCGTCAAAAAGATGAGACAGCTTCGGATCGGCGTTTACGGGATAATTTGCCTTCAACATCAAGTCGAGCGCGGCATTGTAATCGGCCTGCGCCTCGTCTTCATGGCCTGCGGCGGCCTGTTTCTGGCCGGCGTCGTAGTCGGCCTGCACTTGCTCGGTGAGAATCTCCGAAAGCGGGCGCGTATCTCCCGGCAGCAGCCTTAGAAGCTGGGAGTTGGCGGCTGGCAACGGTAGGTCGGCCAATGCAAGCGCCGGGGCGGGCATTGGAGTCGGTGCCGGTTGCCTTACGATCGTCTTCTGCACCGATTGATTGCAGCCTACGAAGAAAATCACTCCGAGCGTCCCGGTGACCAGGACTGCCGCCACTGCCTTTGGGGTTTTTATAGCGTTCGCCACGAGTCTGACCCTTGTCTTGTGTCTTGGTTTCCGCGGTGCGTCAAAAAGCTCCACAAATACAGAGAATGCAACTGCGGGGCCGCATGGTTTGCCTGGGCCGTAGTTGCATGGCATTTCCGACGATCAATACTAACGCAAATCTTACGAGTCACTTGCGAAGGGGTCAATAGCCGTGGCGTACCATCTGTTGGCTATGGCGAAACAGCTAGTACTACGATCGCCCTGCCCCTGTGCGGTTCACTGTACCCTGCCGGTACTCCCCGAGAACCGGCCCTTGGCTTATATCACTGCGCTCGGGCCGATGCCAATACTGAATTTCCGGCACGACCTCGGGGCGACATCCCCTTAGTCCTCAATTGTCACCGCATCTGATCGCTCTGATCGGTTTCTGCGAAGTTCGACGCTTGAAACGGACCCCAAATCCTCTATGATCGACGTGGAGCATTAGGCAGGAATAGACCTGGTTCATAGGCCGCTATGATCAAACCTTATCTCCACCACATCCTCATTGGTGTCGATGATCTTGAGCGCTCTCGCGACTTCTATCGCGATGTGCTGGAGCTTCGGGAGATCGACCGTCCGCCGTTCACCTTCCCCGGCCTTTGGTTCCAGATCGGCGACGCCGAGCAACATCTCCATATCATTGTCGGGATGGGCGCCTTGCAGCGGACGGGCAGGCCGAACGATCCTCAAGATATCCACTTCGCCCTGCGCGTGAAGAGCTATCGCGAGACCCTCGACTGGCTCCATAAGAAGGGGTTCCGTGAGGACCTTCCCGCTGACGATCTTCGCAGCCTTATCCCCCGGCCCAATTCCATAACGGGCCACCCCCAGATCTATATCCTCGACCCGGACCGCAACATCATCGAGTTCAACTGCGAATCCCTCGACTAAGTATTAGTAGTAGCCCACACATATTGCCCCCGATTATGAAGCGGGCGTTCGGCGGACCACTAAATGCGGGCCTGTGCCTACAGCTCGCGGAGGGAGACGGCTACGGGCCGCACGGCGGCGCGGATAGCGGGGAGGATTCCGCCTAGAACGCCCATCACCAACGCGAAGACGACTCCCATCAGCAACAGGTCAAAGGTAATTTTGAAGGCGAACGCGAGATTCGAAAAAGTCTGGAAATTCATCGTGTTGGTGGTCAAGCCATTCAATGGCAGCACGGCGAGGCAGCCGATAATCGCAGCGACAAAGGAAATCACTACCGCTTCGAACAGAAACGAGAGGATCACATTCCAACTGGAGAATCCGAGTGCGCGCATGGTCGCGATTTCGCGGCCGCGCTCGGCGACGGCGGAATACATCGTGTTGAGCGCACCGAAAATGGCGCCAATTG
>DATEME010000523.1:0-4440 GCA_035275865.1 Candidatus Acidiferrales bacterium
GTGCGCGGTCGCTAACTTCAGCGTCGTCCGCATCGCACAGCTGCCGCGCTGAAGACCGCGGCGCTACGTTTAAACCTACTCCAAAAACAAAAGGGAGCCGATGATTTGGCTCCCTTCGGATCTTGCTTATCTGCACAAAAAAAAATCAGCTGGCGGCTTCGCTCTTGTGTTGCTGCTGCTTGTCGCGTTGGTCGCGCAACACAGCCTTGCGGCTCAAACGAATCTTGTTGCCTTCGATCGCCAGTACCTTCACGAGAATCTGATCGCCTTCCTTGAGCTCGTCGCGAACGGAGCGAATGCGCGCTTCCGCGATTTCGCTGATGTGGAGCAATCCATCCGTGCCGGGAAAAAGCTCGACGAAAGCGCCGAAATCGGCGATGCGCACCACGGTGCCAAGATATGTTTTGCCGATCTCGGCGGTCGCGGTGACGTCACGAATCATCTTCAACGCGGCTTCCGCAGCCGTGCCGTTGTTCGCGAAGACGTGTACCTTGCCGTCGTCCATCACGTCGATCTTCACGCCCGTAGCTTCGATGATCGAGCGGATTTTCTTTCCACCCGGTCCGATCAAGTCGCGAATTTTGTCCGTGGGAATCGTCAGCATATGCAGGTGAGGAGCGTAAGTGGAGATTTCAGCGCGTGCCGTAGTGATGGTATTCGCCATGGTATCGAGGATCTGGAACCGCGCTTTGCGCGCCTGTTCGAGCGCCTCGCGCATGATCGCGATCGTCACGCCGGTCACCTTGATATCCATCTGCAGAGCGGTGATTCCCTGCCGCGTGCCGGCGACTTTGAAGTCCATGTCGCCGTAATGATCTTCCGCGCCGGCGATGTCGGTGAGGATCGCGTACTTATCGCTTTCGATCACCAGACCCATCGCAATTCCCGCACAAGGCGATTTCAGCGGTACGCCTGCGTCCATCAGCGAAAGCGAGCCTCCGCAGACGCTTGCCATCGACGAGGAGCCGTTGGACTCCATAATGTCCGAGACAACGCGCATCGCGTACGGAAAATCCTCTTCGGCGGGTACAAGGTTCGCGAGAGACCGTTCGGCAAGCGCGCCGTGCCCAATTTCGCGCCGGCCAGGGCCGCGCAGGAATTTCACCTCGCCTACGGAAAACGCCGGGAAGTTGTAATGCAGCATGAATCGCTTGAACGATTCCTCTTCGAAAAGCAGATCGAGGCGCTGCTTGTCTTCCTTGGTGCCGAGCGTGGTCGTAACGAGCGCCTGCGTTTCGCCGCGGGTGAAGAGCGCCGAGCCGTGAACACGCGGCAGCACGCCGATTTCGCAGCTGATCGGACGGATTTGGTCAAACGCGCGCGCATCCGGACGCCGCCGCCGGAGCAGCATGTCGTCGCGGAAAATGCGCTCACGCAAACGCTCGAACGCACGTGTCGCGAGCTTCTGCTTTTCTTCATCATCCGCCGGAGCCTCGGCAAGAATCTCCGCCTTAATCTGGTCGACAAGTCCATAGCTCTCCAGCTTCGGATGCTTTGCCGTGTCGAGCGCGTCACGCATGCGCTCGGTGTACTTCGCCGCGATGCTCTTATAGAGCGCTTCATCGAAGGCAGGCGGCTTCACTTCCATTTTCGGCTGGCCGACCTTTGCTCCGAGTTCCTTGATCGCCGCGACCACCGTCTTGATCGCGTTATGACCGAATTCGAGCGCATCGACGACGGTGTCCTCGGAAACTTCGAGCGAACCCGCCTCCACCATCACGATCGCCTGCTCCGAACCGGCAATCACGATGTTCAGCAGGCTCGTTTTCTGCTCGGCAACGGTCGGATTGATCACCAGCTTGCCGTCGAGCAAGCCAACCCGCACCGCGGCAATCGGATTGTGAAAGGGAATCTTCGAAATATAGAGGGCGGCGGATGCAGCCGTCACGCCGATCACGTCCGGATCGTTTTCGCTGTCCGCTGAAAGCACCATCGCCACAACCTGCGTCTCGGTCGCGTATCCCTCAGGGAAAAGCGGGCGCAGCGGCCGATCGATCAGGCGCGAAGTAAGAGTTTCGCGCTCCGAAGGCCTGCCTTCGCGCTTAAAAAAGCCGCCGGGAATTTTTCCCGCGGCGTACGTATATTCACGGTAATCCACCGTGAGAGGAAGAAAATCCTTTTCAGTCGCGTGCGTATCCATGCAAGCCGTCGCCAGCACAACCGTATCGCCATAGCGCGCCACCACTGCGCCATGCGCCTGCTTCGCCATCTTGCCCGTCTCAAACGTCAGCTTTCGCCCACCAAGGTCCAGACTGGTCTGTTCAACCATATTTCTCACTTCCTTTTCGCCCCGGTTCGCCGGGGAGTTTATTCGAAATCGATAGAAATACTCTTGGAAATTGCCTGAAGAAGACGGAGAGGCAGACGAATGCTTATTGCGCGGAGACGACACCCCGCATCGCGCCCTGCAACTCCGATTTGTGCGGAGAGAAAAAACTGCGGCTCGACTGGCCGTTCAGGGAATGGATGCTACTTGCGCAAGCTAAGACGTTCGACAATCTCGCGATACCGATCCGGGTCGCGGCGGTTCAGGTAGTCCAGCAGCCGGCGGCGGCGGTTGACCATCATGATCAATCCGCGTCGCGAAGCGTGATCCTTTGCGTGGGCTTTGAGGTGAGTGGTGAGGTAGTTGATGCGCTCGCTCAGTAAGGCAATCTGCACTTCGGGAGAACCCGTATCCCGCGGATGCGTTCTGTACTGTTCGATAACACCAAATTTGGCTTCGCTCAACTCCGCCCTCCCTGAAGCGTCGTGGCCCTGCTCTTCTCTATATTCTTCTTCGACTCAACCAGCGTAGCACACGACCTTTGTAGTGCCAACAAAAAGTATCGAAAATCCGGCCGCGGCCATGGAGGCCCAAGTAAGGCTGGGGACTACAGCTGAGGAATACACGGGTCGCATTTCGGTCGTCTGTTATCTCTTTTTCCTCACTACTCGTTTTGCTACAAACCTTTGCTCCATGCCTAATGCATTTAGAACGGAATCAAGTGTGCTGATGCTGGGATTGCCCTTTCGAGAAAGCGCGCGATAAAGACTCTCGCGATTCAGCCTTGATCTTCTCGCCAAAGCCTTCATACCTGCGCGCGCTTCGGCCACATCCCGGAGCGCAGCCAAGAAAGCCTCTTTCGAATCGGCTTTGGCAGCAGAAAGATATTCCGCCGCAAACTCCGGGTCATTTCGGAGGTCTTCCAGAAGATCGTTTCTGTAATTCACGTGTCTGGTCATTTTTTCGTCTCTTATAATCCTGCCAGCGTGCCTTGGCGATTTCGATGTCCCGTTTCTGCGACGACTTCCCGCCCCCAGCAAGGAGAATTACGTTGGCTCCGTCGACGCCATAATAGACGCGGTAGCCCGGGCCGAAATCGATCCTCGCCTCCGACGCGCCCGCCCCAATCGGTCTTGAATCGCTGAAATTACCTTCCGCCAGACGTGCAATGCGCGCGCTAACGGCCGCCTTGGCACGCTTGTCCTGCAACCCATCGCGCCAAACGCCAAACGGAGCCGGTGGCCCCGTAATAGGCATATAGTAGAGAACAGTTCGTTGTCGCGCTTCCACGTCCGCTTTTAGATACAGTCTGGCTGTAGCCTATAAGCTACATTCAACAGATTAACACCGCGACTACAATTTGTAAACACGCTCACAACGTAGGCGAATTATCTCCCAGCATGGCCTGACGGACGATCTTTACTGGCGGAAAGCCTTGCTTCAGGAAATCGTCGTGGAATTTCTCAAGCGAGAATGCGGCGCCTTCCTTTTTCTTCACATCGGCGCGCAGCTTCAAGATCTGAAGCTTACCCAACGTGTAATACAGATATGTCGGGTCGCCGGTCGCGCGCTTCGCCTCCACCACGCCGACAGCGTGCGACTGATACCCTTCCTTTACGAAATAGGCAACGGCCTGATCGAATGTCATCTGATGCCGGTGCATCTGGATGCCGACGACAAATCGCGCATTGCGTAGCAGCGCGTCGGAAAGCTGGCCGAGCCGAATCAGTTTCGCCTCGCGCTCGTCCTTCGCCCCGGTTCCCGGCTGGCCGTAGCCTTCATCAAGCATCATCTGCTCGCAATAATGCGCCCAGCCCTCCACGTCCGTATTGGATCCGAGCAGCTTTCGCACCTTCGATGGCGCACGCGGCAGCCATAAGAATTGTATGTAGTGCCCGGGATATGCCTCGTGCACCGCCGTCGAAATCACCGTTCCGACGTTGAATTCCTCCATCAACTCTTCCTGTTCTTTTGGCGGAGCTTTCGGATCAGGCAGCGTGACGTTGAAGAAGGCAGTCCTTGAACCTGTCTCGAACGGCCCCGGTGTATCCATGGACGCGGACGTTGTCGCGCGCATGAAAGGCGGCGTTTCTTGCACGGTCGGTTCGACACTGGAAGGAATTGTCACGATGTGCTTCTGCCGGATGAACGAGATCAGGCTGCTGAACGTGTTG
>DATEME010000524.1:0-12391 GCA_035275865.1 Candidatus Acidiferrales bacterium
TTGGAGAAGGGGCTGCGGTTTGCGATCCGGGAAGGCGGCCACACGGTGGGTGCAGGCGCCGTGGCCGAGATTATTGAGTAACGACTATGCGCGAAATCATCACATTGCAGTGTAACGATTGCAAAAACCGAAACTACACGACTACCAAGAACAAGAAGAAACACAGCGAGCGGCTCGAAACGCAGAAGTTCTGTAATACGTGCCGGAAACATACGGCACATAAAGAAGTGAAATAAGAGGACGCTGCGAAGCGTCGCGAAATTCACCTCCGCCTGAGAACCGGGTTCGGGGTGAATTTTCGAGCCCAAGGCTCGAA
The DNA here is from genome assembly GCA_035275865.1 of Candidatus Acidiferrales bacterium. GTDB lineage: Bacteria > Acidobacteriota > Terriglobia > Acidiferrales > UBA7541 > Palsa-295. The sequence goes on from DATEME010000524.1 coordinate 317, forward strand.
AATTTCAGGGGAGTAGGTTCAACGGTAGACCATCGGTCTCCAAAACCGAGAGTGGGGGTTCGAATCCCTCCTCCCCTGCCAGAGTTTGGGAGATCGGCGTGAAGGCGAGAAGGGCCGGTAATGATGGGGCAGCGGTAGAGATATAAGGTCAGGACTCATGGCAGAAGCGGTAAAGATGAAAGATCAGACCATTCGCGGCGGTGGTGAGGGAAACGGTCCCGGCGCGATTGAGAAATTGGGCGAGCATCCGCGGCGGCTGCGGCAGTTTTTGCACGAAGTGCGCGTGGAGATGGACAAGGTTAGCTGGCCCTCGTGGCAGGATGTGCGCTCAACCACCATCGTGGTGATTATCACGGTGGCGCTCTTCGGTTTTTATTTTTTGGGAACGGACCTTGTGGCGCAAAGGTTTGTCAGCTGGTTGATTGATATCGGAAAGAAGCTCTAGCATGGACGAAACTCAGGCACAGACGAGCGGCGAGAACGCGGGACAGCCGAACCACCCTGAACACGCGGGCGAGCATACGGGCGACTCCCGGAAGCACTGGTATATCGTCCACACCTACTCGGGCTTCGAGAAGAAAGTGAAGGAGAGTCTCGAAGGACGAGTGGCCGCCTACGGCTTGACGGACAAGATCGGCCAGATCGTAATTCCGACCGAGTCTGTGGTGGAAGTGCGCGGCGGCAAGAAAGTGGTTTCCTCGCGCATGTGCTATCCCGGCTACGTGCTCGTCGAAATGGATATGGACGACTATACATGGCACGTGGTTCGGCAGACGCCGCGCGTGACGGGATTCGTCGGATCCGGACAAACACCATCGCCGTTGACCGAAGAGGAAGTGCAAAACATCCTGAACCGTGCGACAACCACTGCGGAAAAGCCCAAGCCCAAGCTGTCGTTCGAGCGCGGAGAGAAGATTCGCATTAATGAAGGGCCGTTTATCAATTTCACGGGCGTGGTCGAAGACGTGAATACGGATCGTAGCACGCTGAAGGTAACGGTGACGATTTTCGGGCGCTCGACTCCGGTCGAACTGGATTTCGCGCAAGTCGAGAAAGTCGCGTAAGGATTTCACAGAAACACGCGCCGGGTAAATCGCGCGGGGGAAAAGGAAATGGCAAAGAAAGTTCAGGCAATGGTGAAGCTGCAGTTGCCGGCGGGCAAAGCGACGCCGGCACCGCCCGTGGGCACGGCGCTCGGTCCACACGGCGTGAACATTATGGATTTTTGCAAGCAGTTCAACGCAAAGACGCAGAAAGAGCCGGACGGGATGATCTTCCCGGTGCTGGTGACGATCTACAGCGACCGGACGTTCACCTTTATCTTGAAAACACCGCCGGCTTCCGTGCTGCTCAAGCGCGCGGCGGGAATCGTGAAGGGGTCGCCCGAGCCGAATCGCAACAAAGTGGCGAAAGTGACGAAAAAACAAGTGGAAGAGATTGCGAAGACGAAGCTGCCCGATCTGAACACGACGAATCTGGAATCGGCGATGCGTTCGGTGATGGGCACGGCGCGCAACATGGGGATTGAAGTTACGGACTAACGGAGAGAAGCGATGGGGCACGGTGCAAAAGAAGGCGGAAAGAATATCGATCGCGCGCGGAAGCTGGTCGAGGCGCGTCCGTATCGCCTGGAGGAAGCGGCCGAGCTTCTTCGCAAGGCGCATTTTGTGAAGTTCGATGAGACGGTTGAGTTGGTGCTAAATCTGGGCGTCGATCCGAAGCAATCGGACCAGATGGTACGTGGAACAGTGGTATTGCCGCACGGGCTGGGCAAATCCAAGCGCGTGTTGGTGATCGCGAGCGGCGATAAGGTCCGCGAAGCCGAAGAGGCGGGCGCGGATTTCATCGGCGGCGACGATATGGTGCAAAAAATCATGGAAGGTTGGACCGATTACGAAGCCGTGATCGCGACGCCGGACATGATGAAGTCCGCGGGACGCCTTGGCAAAGTGCTCGGGCCGCGCGGTCTGATGCCGAACCCGAAGACCGGCACAGTTACATTCGAGATTGCGAAGGCCGTGAAGGAAATCAAGGCCGGTAAAGTGGAGTTTCGGCTGGATAAGACTGGAATTATTCATTCGCCCGTGGGCAAGATCAGTTTTCCGGCAAAGAATCTTGCCGAAAACGCGTCGGCGCTTTTGAGCGCCGTGGTGAAGGCGAAGCCCGCCGCGGCGAAAGGCAAATACGTTAAGAAGATCACACTGACATCGACGATGGGGCCGGGCGTCTTGATCGACCACGTGGAAGCTGAAACGGCGGTTGCCGCAGCGGCGTAAACGGCGGTTTTCGCGGCGAAAATTTCGAGGGGGAGTTCGGCATGAAGAAGAAGGCCGAGAAGGTACAGCAGGCTGACGAGTTACGCGTGCAGCTCGCAAATGTTTCGACGGTGGTTCTTTCCACTTTTCAGGGCATTACGGTGGAAGACGATACGAAGCTGCGCCGCGCGGTGGAAGCCGCTGGCGGAAAGTACCAAGTAGTCAAAAACACTGTTGCCGAGCGGGCCGCAGCGGGCACTCCGACCGAGGGCTTGCTGAAGGATCTCAAGGGCACCAATTCGATCGCTTACACGAAGACCGATCCGGTTACGCTGGCGAAGACGCTGACGAAATTCGCAAAGGATGTGCCGGCATTCAAGTTCCGCGCAGGGTGGGTCGAAGGGCGCGTCGTTTCCATCGCGGAGATCAACGCGCTTTCGAACTTGCCTTCGAAGGAAGAGCTGATCAGTAAGATCATGTTCCTGCTCAACGCTCCGGCGCAGCGGATTGCGACGGCGATGGCGGCGGTGCCGCGGAATCTTGCGGTGGTGACGAGTGAAGCGGTGAAGGCGAATAAGTTCGGAGGCGGCGAGAGTAAATCGGTTGAACAAGCCGTCGAGCAGCCGGCACAGTAAACGAATTCCGAGTTTTTATCAAACAGTTTGTCATCTTGCGAGGAGGATAGAGAACGGCAATGGCGAGCAAAGTGGAAACGATTCTGGAGGATATAAAGGGGCTGACGCTTCTTGAAGCGTCGGACCTCGTGAAGAAGATGGAAGAAGCGTTCGGCGTCTCTGCAGCTGCGGCAGCTCCCGTGGTAATGGCGGGTGGCGCGGCGGGCGGCGGCGCGGCTGCTCCGGCTGAGGAGAAGACCGAGTTTGCCGTGGTCCTCACCGAAGTCGGCGCAAACAAGATTAACGTGATCAAGGCTGTCCGCGAAGTCACCAGCCTGGGCTTGAAAGAAGCCAAGGACTTGGTGGACGGCGCCCCGAAAACCGTGAAAGAGGGCGTGAACAAGGATGAGGCAGCCACGATCAAGAAGAAATTCGAAGAGGCCGGAGCGAAGGTCGAGATCAAGTAGTGGCAGCCCGCATACGGCCTGTGCCGCGGCTGCAGAGGAAATCGCGTACGCACGCGCTCCTTTGGACTTCAGATCATACAAAACCGTCCTTCCCGGACCGGCAGAAGGGGTGTCTCCCCGTCTGCCCTTTCGGCTTCGGCTTGAAGGGAACTACAAATGAGCAATCGTAATGGAATGCGCGTCGTCCGGGAACGGGAACGCCTGGACTTTGCGAAGATCAAAACGGCTGTCCAGATTCCCAACCTGATCGACGTTCAGAAAAAGTCTTATCAGCGCTTTCTACAGATGGATTTGCTGCCGAGCGAGCGCGACGATTCGGGTCTGCAGTCCGTCTTCAGTTCCGTCTTCCCGATTCAGGATTTTCGCGGACTGTCGCAGCTCGATTTCGTCGATTACGCGATCGGCAATTGGGAGTGCAAGTGCGGCCACCTGCGCGGACTGCATCACCTGCGCGCCACCTGCCGCAATTGCGGCGCGTCGGTCGTCACAAACCCGTACAAGTCGGGCGACGTGATTTGCGCGAAGTGCGGTGCGTTCAACAAGAATACGCCGACGTTTTGCAATAAGTGCGGCGATCCTGTCACGCTGCAATTGAAGTACGACGTAAGTGAATGCGAAGAGCGCGGCATGACCTATTCGGCGCCGCTCAAGGTGACGATCCGCCTCACGATCTACGACAAGGATCCGGACACCGGCGCGAAGACGATTCGCGATATCAAGGAACAGGAAGTTTTCTTCGGCGATATTCCGCTGATGACCGAGAACGGCACGTTCGTCATTAACGGAACCGAGCGCGTGATCGTTAGCCAGTTGCATCGTTCGCCGGGGGTGTTCTTTGAGACGGCCAACAACCGCAGCTACTTCCTCGGCAAGATCATTCCGTACCGCGGGTCGTGGGTCGAATTCGAGTACGACACAAAGAACATCCTCTACGTGCGCATCGACCGCAAGCGCAAGTTCCTGGGCTCTATTTTCCTTCGCGCGTTGGGGATGAAATCGAACGAAGACATCCTGCGGACGTTCTATCAGGTGGAGCGGATCACGCTGAAGGCCAAGGACCTGCTCTGGAACGTGTCTGAAGGCTTAGTCGACCGCAAGCTCTCGAAGGAAATTCGCAACCCGAAGACCGGCGAGACGATCGTCGGAATGAACAAGCGCATCAGTGACGCGCTTTACAAGGAGCTCGTCAAGGCCAAGGTCGCGCACGTCGAAGTGGTTCATCAGGATCTTGAAGGCGCGTACACCGTCGCCGAACTCGTGAACCGCGAAACCGGGGAAGTGCTGCTCGATGCCAACAAGCCGCTCACGCCCGAACTGTGGACCACCATCGCCGAAGCGGGAATTACGGAAGTGGATGTTTGCTTCCCGGAGCGCGACGACGCGGGCATCATCATTTCGCGTACGATCGATAAGGATTCGATCCGCACGCCGAAGGAAGCGCTGATCGAAATTTATCGCAAGCTTCGTCCGGGCGACCCTCCGACGCTGGAAACCGCGACTGCGCTCTTCAACGGGATGTTCTTTGACGCGCGCAAGTACGATTTCAGCAAGGTCGGTCGGCTGAAGTTCAACATCAAGTTGGGCCTCGAAACACCTCTCGATAAGCGGACGCTCGATCCGGCGGATTTCGTCGCTGCCATCAAGTACCTGCTCAAACTGCGCAAGAACATTGGGACAGTGGACGATATCGATCACCTCGGCAACCGGCGCGTCCGCGCGGTGGGCGAGTTGCTTGAGAACCAGTTCCGCATCGGCTTGGTCCGCATGGAGCGCGCGATCAAGGAAAAAATGTCCGTGTATCAGGAAATGTCAACGGCCATGCCCCACGACCTGGTGAACGCCAAGCCTGTGATGGCGGCGATTCGCGAGTTCTTCGGGAGTTCGCAGCTTTCACAGTTCATGGACCAGACCAATCCTTTGAGCGAAATCACGCACAAGCGGCGTCTTTCGGCTCTTGGGCCGGGCGGTCTTTCGCGCGAGCGCGCTGGATTCGAAGTCCGCGACGTTCACCCGACGCACTACGGCCGCATCTGCCCGATTGAGACACCGGAAGGTCCGAACATCGGCTTGATCAGTTCGCTTTCGTGCTATGCGCGGATCAACGAGTTCGGCTTCATTGAGTCGCCATACCGGAAGGTGAAGGGCGGCCGCGTGATCGATTACGTGCAGATCGTGAACGCCGGCGACAGCGAATTCACGGCTGGCGAGATCGTGGAGCGCGAGAAGGTGGAGGCCACGAATGAGGATCTGAAGCGGCGGCGCGTTGTTGTGGAGCCGCACTGCTTCTATCTCTCGGCGTGGGAGGAAGACCGTTACGTCGTGGCGCAGGCCAACGCTTCCATTGACGACAAGGGCCGCATCACGACGGAGCTCGTGAACTGCCGTCAGGCCGGCAACTTCGTGCTGAAAAGCAAAGAGGAAGTGGATTACATCGACGTGTCGCCGAAACAGCTCGTATCGGTGGCGGCGAGCCTGATTCCGTTCCTTGAAAACGATGACGCGAACCGCGCGCTCATGGGTTCGAACATGCAACGCCAAGCCGTGCCTTTGATCAAGGGCGAAGCCCCGCTCGTCGGCACAGGTATGGAACGCGTCACTGCGCGCGATTCGGGCGCCGTGATCGTTTGCAAGCGGGACGGCATCGTCGATCAGGTTGACTCGGAGCGCGTGATCGTGCGCGTCGAGTCGGATCAGTCCGGCGTGCTGAGCCGCGAAGTCGGTTCGGACATCTATCTATTGACCAAGTTCAAGCGCTCGAACCAGAACACGTGCATTAACCAGAAGCCGCTTGTTCGCGCGGGCGACCGCGTCAAGCAAGGGCAAGTACTGGCGGATGGTCCTTGCACGGATAAGGGCGAGCTTGCGCTCGGCCGCAACGTGCTCGTGGCCTTCCTGCCTTGGCGCGGGTACAACTTCGAAGACGCGATTCTCGTCAGCGAAAAACTCGTGCAGGAGGATTACTACACCTCGATTCACATCGAGGAGTACGAAATCGAAGCGCGCGACACGAAACTCGGCCCCGAAGAAATCACGCGGGACATTCCCAATATCAACGAGAGCTTCCTGCGGAACCTCGACGAGAGCGGAGTGATCCGCATCGGCGCGACGGTGAAGCCGGGCGACATCCTCGTCGGCAAAGTGACGCCTAAGGGTGAAACCACGCTGACGCCGGAAGAAAAACTGCTGCGCGCGATCTTCGGCGAGAAGGCCGGCGACGTTCGCGACGCGTCTCTCTACTGCCCACCGGGCATCGAGGGCACGATCGTGGACGTGAAGATCTTCTGCCGCAAGGGCGCGGAGAAGGATGAGCGTCACAAGGCGATCGAAGCGGCTCACGTGGCGAAGCTCGAAAAGAACCTCGCTGACGAAATCCGCATCTTGACCGACGAACGGTTGAAGCGGCTGAACGACCTGCTCGGCGGACAGAAGCTGGTCGCCGACCTCCACGACGAGCGCACCAACAAGCGCCTGCTCACCAAGGGCGCGGAGCTGACGCGCGACATCCTGGAGAAGATCTCGACCCGGAACCTGAAGCGCCTGCGCCTCAACGACAAGGATCCCCTCCTAATCGAGAAGATCGATGAAGTGGAGGAGATGACCTCGCGCCAGATCGACGTGCTGCGGAAGATCACCGACGAGCGCATCGCCAAGCTGAAGAAGGGCGATGAGCTTCCGCCGGGTGTCATCAAGCTGGTGAAGGTGTACATCGCGATGAAGCGCAAGCTGTCCGTCGGCGACAAGATGGCCGGCCGCCACGGCAATAAGGGCGTGATCGCGCGAATCGTTCCCGCCGAAGACATGCCTTACATGCCGGATGGCACGCCGATGGAGATCGTGCTCAACCCACTGGGCGTTCCTTCGCGTATGAACGTGGGGCAGATTCTCGAAACGCACCTTGGCTGGGCCTCGAAAGAACTCGGCGAGCGCATAGCTAAGCTTCTCGGTCCGGAAGAGCGGGCAGAAGCCGTTCGCAAGTATTTCAAGGAAGCCTTCGGCCCAACTTCGGTGTGGAAGAGCATGAGCGAATTGGACGACGAGCAACTGCTCGATATCGCTTATGGCTTCCGCGACGGAGTTCCGTTTGCGACGCCGGTATTTGACGGCGCCCGCGAGCACGACATTCGGCACCTGCTCGAATTCACCGAGTTGCCAGAGAGCGGGAAGATCGCGCTCTACGACGGCATGACCGGCGAAGAGTTCTCGCAGAACGTCACGGTCGGTTACATCTACATGCTCAAACTGTCGCACCTGGTCGATGACAAGATCCACGCGCGTTCCATCGGACCGTACTCGCTGATCACACAGCAGCCGCTCGGCGGAAAGGCGCAGTTCGGCGGCCAGCGCTTCGGAGAAATGGAAGTGTGGGCGCTGGAAGCTTACGGTGCTGCGCATATTCTGCAGGAGCTGCTTACGGCCAAGTCGGACGACGTCTACGGTCGCGCCAAGATTTACGAAGCGATCGTCAAGGGAGAACCGGGCATCGAGCCGGGCGTCCCCGAGTCGTTCAACGTGCTCGTGCGCGAGCTGCAGTCGCTGTGCCTGGACGTCGAGTTGATGAAGCGGCAAAAGCCTCAGCTGGAAAAAGCCGAAGCCGCCGACTAATGAATGCGACGCGCGCCTGCGCGAGCGATCGCCGGGCGCGCACCACGGTTTTTTAGAGTCTTTCTCCGGCGTAGCCGGAGGGGAGGATCATACCTTGTATCGTTCGAGCCCTTATGACCGAGCCAGCCAGATTGCGGATTTCGATTCCATTCGTATTTCGCTGGCGAGTCCTGAAAAGATCCGGTCGTGGTCCCATGGCGAGGTGACCAAGCCGGAAACGATTAACTACCGCACCTTCAAGCCTGAGCGCGACGGCCTTTTCTGCGCCAAGATATTCGGCCCCGTGACGGACTGGGAGTGCCTGTGCGGAAAATATAAGCGGATGAAGCACCGCGGCGTCATCTGCGATAAGTGCGGCGTGGAAGTGACGCTCAGCAAAGTGCGCCGCGAGCGCCTTGGCCACATTGAGCTCGCTTCGCCCTGCTCGCATGTGTGGTTCTTCAAGGGATTGCCGAGCCGCATCGGCTACTTGCTCGACATCACGATGCGTGATCTCGAACACATCCTGTATTTCGAAACGTTCGTTTGCGTCGATCCCGGCGAAGTTCCCGGCATACAAGAGAAAGAGATTCTGCCGGAGGAGAAAGTTCGCGAGCTCCAGCGCGAATACCCCGGGCGGTTTGTCGCCGCGATGGGAGCGGAGGCCATCAAGGACCTGCTCCGCCGCGTGGACGTGGATAAGCTCGCCGATGAGCTGCGCGAAAAGATGAAGGTGGACCCGAGCCTTCAGAAGAGGATCAAGTTCGCCAAGCGCCTGAAGGTGCTGGAAGCCTTTCGCAAGAGCGGCAACAAGCCCGAGTGGATGATTCTGGACGTGATTCCGGTGCTGCCTCCCGAATTGCGCCCCCTGGTGCCTCTCGACGGGGGTCGCTTTGCCACGTCTGACCTGAACGATCTGTATCGCCGCGTGATCAACCGCAACAACCGGTTGAAGAAGCTGATGGAGCTTCACGCGCCAGACGTAATCGTCCGCAACGAAAAGCGAATGCTGCAGGAAGCGGTTGACGCCCTCTTTGACAATGGCCGCCGCGGCCGTGTGCTTCGCGGAACGAACAACCGCCCGCTCAAGTCGCTCTCCGATACGCTCAAGGGCAAGCAGGGCCGTTTCCGTCAGAACCTGCTGGGAAAGCGCGTCGATTATTCCGGACGGTCGGTGATCGTCGTCGGCCCCGAACTGAAGCTGCACCAGTGCGGGTTGCCAAAGAAGATGGCGCTAGAGCTGTTCAAGCCGTTCATCTACCACCGCCTTGAGGCTGCGGGTCATTGCACCACGATCAAGCAGGCCAAGGAACTTGTGGAAGCGCAGGAATCGATCGTGTGGGACATTCTCGAAGACGTAATTCGCGAACATCCCGTGCTGCTCAACCGCGCTCCCACGCTGCACCGCTTGGGTATTCAGGCGTTTGAGCCGACCCTAGTGGAAGGCAAAGCAATCCGCATCCATCCGCTCGTCTGCACCGCGTTTAACGCGGACTTTGACGGCGATCAGATGGCTGTGCACATTCCGCTTTCGCCCGAAGCACAGGTCGAAGCGTCTGTGCTAATGCTCAGCTCGCGCAATATCCTTTCGCCGGCCAACGGATATCCGCTGGCGATTCCGACGCAGGACATGGTGCTCGGCATCTATTACATGACCAAGGCCAAGCCGAAGGCGAAAGGCGAAGGCCGCGCGTTCGGTTCGACCGAAGAAGTGATCATGGCGCTCGATGCGGGCGAGGTCGAACTGCTCACTCCGATCCGCATGCGTTACACGGGCGAAGTGATCGACTTGACGAACGCTTACGATGATCAGGATGTCTCGCACACCGAGCCGGTCTATCTCGATAAACAGTTCCTGCATACGACTGTAGGCCGCGTGATCTTCAACGATCACCTTCCCACGGACATGCCGTTCATCAATGGCCTGCTCAAGAAGAAGGGTGTTCAGGCTCTGGTGCAGTACGTGTACCTTCGTTTCGGCCTCGAGAAGACCGTAGTCGCGCTGGATAAGCTGAAGGAGCTCGGCTTCCTGTACGCAACGAAATCCGGCGTCTCCATCGGCATCAGCGACATGGTCATCCCGGGCGTGAAGTCCAAGCTTGTGGACACCGCGGAGCACGAGGTCGTGAAGGTCCAGCAGCAATACCTGGACGGCGCGATCACTAACGGCGAACGCTACAACAAGGTCATCGCGATCTGGTCAGACGTCACCGAAAAGGTGGCGGATGAAATGTTCAAAGCGCTTGAGGCACAGGACAAAGAAGGCGCGATCAACCCGGTGTACGTGATGGCGGACTCCGGCGCCCGCGGTTCCAAGCAGCAGATCCGCCAGCTTTCCGGTATGCGCGGACTGATGGCGAAGCCGTCCGGCGAAGTCATCGAAACGCCCATTACTTCGAATTTCCGCGAAGGCCTCACCGTGTTGCAGTACTTCATCTCGACGCACGGCGCCCGCAAGGGTTTGGCGGATACGGCGCTCAAGACGGCGGATTCGGGCTACCTGACGCGGCGTCTGGTCGACGTGGCGCAGGACGTGATCATCAACGAATTCGACTGCGGCACGAGCGACGGCATCTACGTGGAGCCGATTCTCGAAGCCGGCGTCGAAGTCGAGCCGTTGCGTGACCGCGTCGTGGGCCGTGTTTCGCTCGAAAAAGTTAAGGATTACGAAGGCAACGTAATTGTCGACGTGAACCAGGAGATTACCGAGGAACTGGCTAATGCGATTCAGGCGGCCGGCATTGAGCGCGTGAACATTCGCTCCGTGCTGACGTGCGAATCCCGCCGCGGTGTGTGCGCCCGCTGCTACGGGCGTAACCTCGCGACCGGGCGGTTCGTTGAAATGGGCGAAGCGGTTGGCGTGATTGCCGCGCAGTCCATCGGCGAACCCGGCACGCAGCTCACGATGCGCACGTTCCACATCGGCGGCACGGCGACGCGAGTCACCGAGCAATCGAAAGTGGAGGCGCGCAACAACGGCTTCGTGAAGTTCATCGATCTCAAGGTTGTCGAGGGCCGCAATAAGACTCTCATCTCGATGAACCGCTCGGGCTTGATCGCTGTCGTCGACGAAAAAGGACGCGAAAAAGAACGCCACCACGTGGTTTACGGCGCGCGATTGAAGGCCGAAGAGGGCCAGCCGGTGACCGTGGGCCAGACGCTGGTGGAATGGGATCCGTACACGTTCTCGATTTTGACCGAATCGGGCGGCACCATCCAATTCAAGGACCTGCAGCCCGGCTTGACAATCGAAGAGCAAGTGGACGAGGTCACGGGTCTTTCACAGCTCGTCGTCACGCTGCCCCTCGGGGACGAAAAGCACCAGCCGACGATCATGGTGAAGGATTCGCAGGGCCGGGTGAAGCGCAAGTACCTGATGCCGGCACGCGCCCACTTGATGGTCGCCGATGGCGATGACGTTCAACCGGGAGATGTGCTCGCGAAGATCCCGCGCGAAACCACGAAGACCAAGGACATCACGGGCGGTTTGCCGCGCGTCGTCGAACTCTTCGAAACGCGCAAACCCCGCGATCCGGCGGTCATCAGCGAAATCGACGGTGTGGTTAAATACGGCGAAATCGCAAAGGGTCAGCGCAAGGTCTACGTCGAGAGCGAAGACGGACGCACCGTGAAGGAATACTCGATTCCTCGCGGCACGCACATCAACGTGCAGGAAGGCGAACACGTTCGCGCCGGTGAAGCGCTGATCGATGGCCCGCTCAACCCGCACGACATTCTCGCCGTGCTCGGCGAAAAGTACACGCAGGCCTATCTCGTTAACTCCGTGCAGGAGGTTTACCGCCTGCAGGGCGTGAACATCAATGACAAGCACATCGAAACAATCGTGCGGCAGATGATGCGTTGGGTGAAGGTGGAGGACGTGGGCGATACTACGTTCCTGCTAGACGAGCAAATCGATAAGTTCCGCTTCCGCGAGGAAAACGAACGGGTGGTCGCGGACGGCGGCCGTCCGGCAATCGGGCGCCCGCTGTTGCTCGGCATCACCAAGGCGTCACTCTCGACGGATTCGTTCATTTCCGCGGCGAGCTTCCAGGAGACGACCCGCGTCCTCACCGAGGCGGCGATCTCCGGAAAGGTCGATTATCTGCGCGGCCTGAAGGAAAACGTCATCATGGGCCGTCTGATACCGGCGGGCAC
>DATEME010000525.1:0-7889 GCA_035275865.1 Candidatus Acidiferrales bacterium
CCTACAGCGTCTGCGCGGACGACTCCTCTTCGCCGTGCAGTCGCGTGAATTCCGAGGTCGCATGGATAATCTCAAAGGCGCACGAGTCGCAATTTTGGTCGATAATGGCTTCAAACGAGCCGAGCTCACCGAGCCGGCCGAGGCGCTCGATCAGGCAGGAGCGGACACAAAGATTGTCTCTCCGCAAAAAAAGAAGTTCGCGCGTGGGAAACGAAGGAACGGGCAGACAAATATCCTGTGCAGCAGAAGCTGGACGAGGCGCAGCCGGGCAATTCTGACGCGTCAGGCGAAGCTCGCAGCGCGGCGTGAATGGTGGGCTGCACCGCGCGAACAGCGCGCCTTTAAGGTTTAAAAGTAGCGCCGCGGCTTCAGCGCGGCGGCTCACAGCTCGGTCTGAGCCTCAAGGCGCGCTTCCGCTTTTCCGCATAGCCTCTTATGGCTTCAGCCCGCGTTGGCGAAGCAGCGCGTCAGGAGTTGGCGGCGCTCCGCGCCAAGCCTCGTAAAGGGCCTCCATGTCCGGCGTGCGTCCCCGTGAGAGGATCATCTTGCGGAACCGCTCGCCATTCGAGCGCGTCAGTCCGCCGTGTTCCGTGAACCACGCATACGCGTCGTCATCGAGCATTTCGCTCCACAGGTAAGCGTAGTAGCCCGCTTCGTATCCATTCGCCCAAATGTGAAGGAAATACGACGAGCGATATCGCGGCGGCACATCCGAAAGCCACAGATGGGTCTTTTCGAGAGCAGCCTTTTCAAAGCTATCGGGATTTTGCACCGGCGCGTCCGCCGGCAAGAGATGCCATTGCATGTCGAGTTCGGCGGCGGCCAGCAATTCGGTCAACGCATATCCTTGGTTGAACTTCGAAGACGCGCGCAGCTTTGCCGCCATTTCCTCGGGCATCGGCGCACCCGTCTTGTAGTTCCGCGCAAAATGAGCGAACACGGTCGGATCGTCGCGCCAGTGTTCGTTGAATTGCGACGGGAATTCGACGAAATCGCGAGGAATGTCGCCACCGAGCGAATAGAGGGAAGGATATTCGCCGTTGTAGAACATTCCGTTCAGCGCGTGACCGAACTCGTGGAACATTGTTGAGACGTCATCGTAGCTGAGTAGCGCCGGCTGTCCGGGCGCAGGCTTCGCGAAATTTTCGACGTTGTACACGACGGGCAGTCTATCGAGCAGTTTTGATGGCGTGACGAAACCGTCGGTCCACGCACCGCCTTGTTTGTTGTCGCGCTTGAAGAAATCGCAATAGAAGAGGGCGAGCGGTTTACCGCCGGCATCGTTCACCTGAAACACCCTCACGTCGCGATTGTAGACCGGAATATCGTGCCGTTCGTGAAACGTGATGCCGTAGAGCTGTGTCGCGGCGTAAAAGACGCCGTCTTCCAGCACACGATTCAATTCAAAATAGGGACGCACCGCCGCTTCATCTACACCGTACTTTTGCTTTCGCAGCTGTTCTACATATAAATTCCAGTCATAGGGCGCGAGCGTGAAACCGCCGTGCTGGGCGTCAATCAACCCCTGAATCTCTTTTGCTTCGGCATTCGCGTTCGCTGTAGCCGCCGGAGTGAGCGAATCGAGGAAGTGCATCACGGCCGCGGGCGTCTTCGCCATTTGATCCGAAATCTCCCACGCGGCAAATGTGGGATAACCTAGCAGCTTGCTCTTTTCGGCCCGCAGCTTAGCGATTTGCGCAATCGTGTCACGCGTATCGTTGGCATCGCCATGTTCGGCACGATTCCAGCTATTGCTGAAAATCGCCTCGCGAGTCTTGCGATCGGTCAGGTACGTGAGCAACGGTTGCTGCGTCGTGTTTTGCAAAGGAATAAGATAGCCGGCTTGCTCAGCGGCCTTGGCATCGCTTTGCGCGGCGGCCAATTGCTCATCCGTCAAGCCTGCGAGCTTGGACTTGTCTGTCGTGGCGAACCCACCCGCTTTGGCCGCGGCCAGCAGCCTGTTCATGAAGTTCGCCGATAAGCTTGCGAGCTGCTCGTTGATTTGCTTCAGCCGCTTCTTGTCTGCATCTGAGAGGTTAGCGCCCGCGTGAACGAAATTCGCATACGTGCGCTCGACGAGACGCATCGAGTCTTGATCAAGCTTGAGCGAATTGCGCTTGTTGTAGACAGCTTTTACGCGAGCGAAGAGTTTTGGGTTGAGCATCTCCGCGTCTTCCAGTGCTGCGAGCTTTGGGGCTTCGGTTTCCTGGATTTTTTGCAGCGTAGGGTCTGTATTCGCTCCTGTTACACCATTGAAGACGGAGTCGACCCGTTCGAGAAGCCGGCCACTCTTTTCAAGCGCGATGAAAGTGTTCGCCAACGTCGCCGGCGCGGAATCGTTTGCAATCTTATCGATCTCGGCCAGATTCTGCGCTATGCCTGCGTCCATGGCCGGTTCGTAATCGGAATCTTTGATTTTGTTGAAGGGTGGCGCATGAAAAGGAAGCGTGCTCGGCGCGTAGAACGGATTCGAAGGTCCAAAGGCAGATTTCGTCGTTTGAGTTTGCGGCCCCGCGATCGGACTAAGGAAAAGAGCGATACAGGCGGTCCACATCGTGTATTTCAGCACGGGCCTGAGTAAATTCCTGTTCATCGCTATACCTCGAATGAAATGCGCCCCAGACGATCATACGTCGCTTGCGGGCGAAAATTCGAGGGCAAGTTGCTTGACGCGGCGAAGATCGAGCTTGCCGGTTCCGAGCAACGGCAATTCTTCCACAAAGTAGAATTGATTGGCGCGCGGAAGCCAGAGGTTCGGCAGGCCGGTCGTGGGTAGCTTTTCGATCGCGGCGTGCAGCGCGTCAGGATCAAGCGTGTGAAGCACGACGAGCCGCTCGCCCTTTTTGCCGTCGGGAACGCTCGTCACGACGAGGCGCTGCTCGGATGCGCCGATCGCTTCATGCAGGCTGTCCTCCACTTTGATGTGTGGCACCATCTCACCGCCGATCTTGCTGAAGCGGCTCAGCCGGTCCGTGATGGTCAAGAAGCCGTCTTCGTCCTCGGCCGCGATGTCGCCCGTGATGTACCAGCCGTCTTGCAACACCTCGGCGGTCTTTTTCGGGTTATTCAGATAACCTTGCATTACGTTAGGACCTGTGACGAGCAGGAGTCCCGGCGTATTGGGCGGTAGTTCTGCTCGCGTTTCTGGGTCGACGATTCTTACGCTCACGCCGGGAAGGGGATGGCCGATCCGTCCGCGCTTCGCACCAACCTGATGAAAACCGGCGGCGCGAAAATCGCGCGTATTCACTGCCACGATGGGTGAACACTCCGTGCAGCCATAGCCTTCCAGTGGCCGCAACCCGAAACGGTCCTCAAATGCCTGGGCGAGGCGCTCCGGCAATTTCTCCGCACCGACGACCACGTTTTTTAGGCTGCCGAAATCTTCCGGCGAGCAGCGCCGCACGTATTTTTCCAGGAACGTGGGCGTCGAGAGCAAAAACGTCACGTCATAATCCCGCACCAGCTCTCCGATGGCGGCCAGGTCGATCGGACTGGGATGGAACGCAACGCCGGCGCCGTAAACGGCTGGAAGCCAAAGCGTCACCGTAAATCCGAACGAATGGAAAAACGGCAGCACACCGAGAATGCGGTCATCGCTGCTGAACATGAAGGTTTGGCCCGCCTGCTCGATGTTTGCGGCAATGTTGTAATGCGAAAGAACGGCGCCTTTAGGTTCACCGGTACTGCCGCTGGAAAAGATGATCGTGGCCGTGCCATCGAGTGGCGTTGTTTTCCCGGCGATAGCTCGCTCGATGAGCGCGCCGGGCAGAAACCAAAGAAATAACGCGGCTAGGCGTTCGCCAAAACCGGAGTGCGCGGCGGCCTCTTCGATCAGGATCGTTTTCCCTGGGACATGCAGCGGGATTTTATCGAGCAAAGGCTTCGTGGTAATGACGGTTTGAATGCCGCACTGAGCGGCGCACGATGCGAGCGCCTCGTCAGACAGTGTGTAATTCAGATTGACGGGTATTTTCCCCGAGAGCATCGCCGCATAATTCACCAGCGCGCCCGGGATCGACGGCGGCAAAAGAATGCCGACTATTTCCTGCCCTTCCCACACTGCCCTCAAGCGGCGTGCCAGAAAAATCGAACTGAGTAAGACGCCTCCCCATTTCATTCGAGGCCGGCGCTTATCTCCCATAGCGAAAAGGAACGGATGGCGATGCGCGGTGCGAATCAGCGCCCGGTGAAGCGTATGCATTCGTGTGCGCCGATCTGAGAATGCTTGCGTCTGGAGCCGCTGAACGGCTTTTCGCACCTCGAACGGCGAAACTGTCGATGGCATCGGTGCGCCGTAACTTACGGCAACGGGATAACGCAGCGCGCGCGGGAACTTCCAAAGAAATTTTCCGCCTTCAAAGCTGAAAATGCTGCCCCACACGCCGTCCAAATTCACGGGGATCACGGGCGCATTCGCGTTCTTCATGATGCGCTCCATGCCGCGCTGGAAGGGAAGCATCTGGCCGATTCGCGTGATTTGTCCTTCGGCGAAGATGCACACAAGCTCGCCGTTCCGAATGGCGTTTGACGCTTCGCGCAGGGAATGCAGCATTTCACGCGGGCGCTGCTGCGAAGAAATCGGAATAGCTCGAATGATCTTCACAAACGGCTTCACATACGGTAGCTCATAGAAGTCCTTGAAAATCAGAAAGCGGATCGGGCGGTCGATCGACGCGATCAGGAAAAGTGCATCCACAAACGACATGTGATTCGCTACGAGGAGTGCGCCGCCCGTTTGCGGAACATTTTCTCTGCCTCGCACGCGAAGGCGGTAAATCGTGTGCGTTATGCACCAGACGAGCAATCGAACAAGGGAATCCGGAAGCAGATACATCGAATATCCGGTCGTTAGCAATGTGAGAACGGCGCCGTCGAGAAACATCTGCTGCGAAGATTGGTGCAGCAACCGTGTGAAGCCGAGATAAGCGACGGACGAAAAGGCAATTCCGATGAACGATACGAGATTTGCTGCTGCAATCACGCCGCCTTTTTGTTCAGGGCGGGGACGGTGCTGGATCAGGGCGCTCAGCGGAACGGCAAACATCCCTCCAAAGAATCCCAGTAACGCGAGGTGTGTTCCAGCGACCCAAAGAGATTTTACGGGGAGGTACAGCATCCCGCTGAAGATCGTCATGCCGATGGCGCCGATTGGAATCAGGCCGTATTCGATTTTTCCGCCCGAAAGATAGCCGGCTGCAATGCTTCCGACGCCGATGCCGACGGCAATGGCCGCCTGCAGATAGCTGATGTGTTGCTCGTCGATGCGAAGAGCGTCATGTCCGTAAATAACGATCACAAGCTGAAGCAGAGCCGCGAGAAAGAATAGATAAGTATTTCCGAGCACGGCCCATCCGAGGACCCGGTCCGAGCGGATAATTTTCCATTGATCCACGAAATCGCCTAAGGGGTTCTTGCGAAAGGGCCTCGTCGGGTTGGCTGCGGGAACCTTGGAAATGCCCAGGCTCGTGATTAGGCCCACGCACGAACAGCCGAGCAGAATAAAGCCCGCTACCGCTTCGCGGCTGGCGAAGCGCTCGGCGAGAAATCCGGCGGCCGCAACTCCGCCAATCCCCGCGAGAAATGTGCCGAATTCAATGATGCCATTGCCCCACGAGAGTTTTGTTTCCGCGAGCAGTTCGGGGAGTAGCCCGTACTTCGACGGCCCGAAAATCGCTCCTTCCACGCTCATCAAAAAAACACCGGCGCACTCAAGCGGAATATTTCTCAATGCAAGGGCGACAATGAAGAATGCCATTACTCCGAGCTCGAAGAGTTTCGTGCCGATGGTGACAGTTCGCTTGCTGAAGCGGTCGGCGAAATACCCGCCGGTCATGGAAAAGAGAATGAATGGCGCGGCAAACAGAAACCCGGCAAGAAACACGAAACGGTCGCGAACCGCTTGCGGTAGATTCATCGCGACAACGATATAAATAACCAGGTATTTCAGGCCGTTGTCGTTGAATCCGGTCTGAAACTGGGTGAGGATCAGGCTCCAGAAACCACGGCGCCAGTCCGCAGGCGGTGCGGGTTCCTCGTGGGCGGGAACGGCGGGCGAATCGCTCGCCTCGTCATTCTGCGTGGCGTCAGGAGCCGCACCAGTCTCGACAGAGTCAGTCATCGCGCAAGGATCCAAAGAAGGGAAGCGTACGGCACGAGTTTAGCGCAGTTCGCGCAAGATGGTAGGCGACTCAGTAGCACGATTGCATGGTAGGCCATCCCTCAAAGCTTCGTTCGCTCTCTAATCGACGGGCTTGTGCAGCAGGTGCACTACAGATGTAATGGTACATGACGTACCACAAAAGACGCGCAAAAAAGAACGTCGTTCCCGCGTTTTTCTAATCGCAACTGCCAAGAATTAAAAACCGACGTAACTGTATGAAAACAAAGAAGGGAGGCATTTCTAATCGCAGTCGCTAGCCGGTTTTTTTAACCGAAGGCCGCGCGCAAAATCGCCGCGTCGACCTCGTACTTCTTAATCCCACTGCCGTCGTCGCGCCTCCGCTGCCGCCAATTCCTACCATAGTGTCTCCGTCGACCAAGACACGCTGAACCAACCCTTTCAGGAAATTGGCGGCCGTTTCTGATGCCATTGTGTGTGCTGCTGGAAGCGATGCGCGACATCGATCAGTGAACGGTCATTGCGAACGCGGGCCAAAAATTGCAGGCCGATCGGCAAATTCTCCGCCGTAAATCCGCATGGGACGCTAACCGCCGGCAGACCGCAGAGGTTGCCGATGCCTCCGAGCGGATCCGTAAACGCAAGTTCGGTTTCGAGATTCGCCTCGATCTTTGTCGCCGGCACCGGAAGCGAAGGCGCAGCAATTACATCGAAATCGTCGAAAAGGTTGTCGATGCGCTTCTGAAATACTCCGCGAATCTGCTGCGCGGTCAAGTAATCCGAAGCGGATATCTGCCCGTTGACGTAGGCGCCGATTCGCCCAAGAGGATCGCTTAATTCGGTTGCTCGGCCTTCTTCGATGAAGGTCCGAAATGCCGCAGCGCATTCGACGGACAGAATCGTGCCTGCTGCTGCTTCATAGGGGCCTTCCGGCAGTTTCACGTCGGAAACTTTCATTCCATTGCGTGCCAGTAATTCGATGGCGGCGCGTGCCGCCGTGGCGATTTCCGGAGCCGGTTTTTGCCAGGCATTTGTCACCCATCCGATTCGCAAGGGCGCGGCGTCGGGGGTTCCGCCACCGCGGGCGCCATGATGTGTTTCGGTCGCTGCCGCATAGTGAAATGCGGCGTCTTCTTCGGTTAGGGAACTGCGGTCGAGCGGGTCGTGTCCAGCAATCGCGGCGAGGATAATCGCGCAATCGTCTGCGCTGCGTGCTATCGGCCCGATTTTGTCTAGCGAGTAAGCGCAAGTCATCGCGCCGTAGCGGCTCACGCGTCCAAAAGTTGGCCGCAAGCCTGTTACGCCACAAAATGCCGAGGGGCAGACAATCGATCCCCACGTTTCGGTTCCGATTGCAAACGCCGCGAGCGCCGCCGAGGCAATCGCGCCTGGGCCGCTCGACGAGCCACCAGTCCAAAAGGCTGTGTTCCATGGGTTTCTTGCGGCCCCTGTGAGCGATGCCGACGCGTAGCGATAGCCCATGCCGCCAGCCAGTTCGATCATCGCGGCTTTGCCGATCAGAACGGCGCCTGCGGCATTCAGCTTCTTGATTACGGTGGCATCGAAATCGAAGGTCTGATTTCGGAGCGGCAGTGCGCCCCAAGTGGTTTTGTAGCCTCTTACGGCAAGTAAGTCCTTTGCAGCATACGGAATTCCGTGCAGCGGGCCGCGGTAATGCCCGGCGGCAATTTCCGTTTCAGCCCGGCGCGCTTGAGCGAGCGCCACGTCGTGCGTGATGGTGACGTAGGCGTGCAGTTGCGGATCGAAC
>DATEME010000526.1:0-1256 GCA_035275865.1 Candidatus Acidiferrales bacterium
TGGCAGCGGCACGAAACGCGCGACGAAGCCGAAAATGTCGCCAGGTATTTGGTCCAACCCGATGAGAGCTACAACATCGGGGTATTCACCGACGATTGCCCGCTGTGCCGCTTAATGCACGACGCGGCGGTGAGCCGATGCAAATGCGCCGAACACCCGATCGGGCGATGCCGCCGCGCAGCTAACGGTGCTGACGGCCTTTGTGAATCCTGCCGCGAAGATCACAAGCCTCGTCAGCGGAATTGACCGACTTTCGTTCATTACCAGATGAGCCAGCAAGTACGAAGGGATCTGCTGGCGGAGAGCAAGAAGCATAAGGCCTGGAAACGACTCTGTCAGATTCCCTCGATCGGTCCGATCCGCGCGGCGGTGTTGCTGGGCATCTTGCAAACTCCACACCGCTTAAGCACCAAACGCCAAATCGCAAGATGATTTCATCAAGTCTGAAGTGGAACGCATCGGCCTGGGTTTCGCGTTGCCGCAACTCTTGATCGAGATCCCGGCATGATCGGTACCATTAGTAGCGTTCTCTTCTGGGCGTTCATCGCAGGCTTGGCTTATATGGGCTGGCTCGAATTGCGGGAGCAAGCCCGCAAGTGGAAGCGAGAACAAGCCACGAATCACCGGATGCAACGCAACTCCGCGCGACAGCGAAAGTATCGCGGCAAGCTACCGAAACATCCGCCCATGCCGAGGCGTCCGGGCCGGCTCAATGTGGTCAAGGTTGGACAGTCGTCGCTCTTTTGAGCGTGAAGAGGAGGATACGCACTTGTTCCGAGTAGAGTGGTCTGCGTTAGGTGCGTAGGCTCCGGCACGCGTCTCCGGTAGTTGGGCACGATGGCCTAAACCGCAGTTGGCAAGCTCCGGCAGGGCCGCATCCAACAATCGGAAATAGATTACGCGAGAGCCTTTTCGTACAGAACCAGCAGTCGGCTCCATGCCTTCTCGGCGAGTGGCTCGTTGTAGACGCCCGAATCCGGCGGACACCAGCCGTGCATGGCCGAGTACACTTCGATTTCGGCGGGCAGCCCCGCCTTGGCGAAGGTCTCCTTCATCACGGTCTTTTCGGTGGGGGCTTGCATATCGTCATTTTCCGCAATTGCCACCAGGAACTGCGCCTTGCTCATCGCGGCCTGAAGATGCGGACTGTCCGGCATAGTGGTCACCAACCCGTTGCCGCCATGGAAGGAAGCCACGGCTCCGACGCGGTCCGGCACGGCATAAGCGGTACGAAACGCCATCGCCCCTCCCATGCA
>DATEME010000527.1:0-15177 GCA_035275865.1 Candidatus Acidiferrales bacterium
TGATTGAATCCGACGGACGTGTGCTCGTGTGTCAACGTCGGCGCGGCGACCGCTTTGCCCTCCTCTGGGAATTTCCCGGCGGAAAGGTCGAACCCGGCGAGGAGTTATCTGCAGCCCTCGCGCGCGAATTGCGCGAGGAACTCGGCGTGGAAGCGGCGGTCGGCCCGGAAGTCTATCGAACTTCGTTTCAATATCGCGAGATGCAAAATTCGACAGAAATCGTTTTTTTCGCGGCTGCCGCACGGCCCGAGGAAGCGCAAAACCTGGCATTCGAGCGCATCGAATGGCGCGCGCCCCAAACGCTCGGCGAACTCGAGTTTCTCCCCGCGGATCGCGACCTCGTCGCACAGCTCGCTTCCGGCTCACTGCGCATTCCCAACAACTGGACGGCCGGCGCGAACCGGATGCCGGCGGCGCCGCGTGAGAACGCCTAGTCCGAGACGCAATGTGGGTGTATTCTTACTCTGACCAAATATTTGTACGCGGCCGCTGTGGGGGCGTTCGCGCATTTTAGAAGACGCAGGAGCACGGAAGCGAGGCCATGGATAACGAAATCGTCACGCAGTTGCAAGGCGTAGAACCGAAGTTGGAAGCAGAGCTGCCTCTTGAATCTGCGAATCTCGACGGCGAAGAGATTCAAGAGTGGCTCGAATCCCTCGATTCGGTTCTCCAATCGAGCGGGCCCGAAGTAGCGTCGTACATTCTCGAACGCCTGCGCGCCCACGCGAAGGTCGTCGGCATCGATCTTCCCTTCACCGCCAACACCCCCTATGTAAATTCGATTCCGGCAAGCATGCAGCCCGATTTCCCTGGCAATCAGGAAATCGAACGCCGCATTAAAAGCATCATTCGCTGGAACGCCGCCGCTATGGTAGTGCGTGCGAATCGCGAGGAAAATGGTATCGGCGGCCACATTTCCACGTTTGCCTCCTCTGCCACGCTCTACGAAGTCGGCTTCAACCATTTCTTCCGCGCCCGCACGGACGACTTCGAAGGCGACACAGTTTATTTCCAGGGTCACGCAGCGCCGGGAATGTATTCGCGCGCGTTTGTTGAAGGACGGCTTTCGGCCGAAAAGCTTCAGAATTTTCGCCGCGAGCTTAAGCCGGGCGGTGGCCTTTCGTCGTACCCGCACCCATGGCTGATGCCGAATTTCTGGGAATTCCCCACCGTATCGATGGGCCTCGCTCCCCTGATGTCGATTTACAATGCGCGCTTTGCGCGCTATCTGGAAGCACGCGGCCTGAAGCCGAAGACCGATGCGAAAATCTGGGCATTCCTCGGCGATGGTGAATCCGATGAGCCGGAATCCCTCGGCGCGATCACACTTCCCGCGCGCGAAAAGCTCGACAATCTGATCTTTGTTATCAATTGCAACCTGCAGCGCCTTGACGGTCCCGTGCGCGGCAACGGTCAAATCATTCAGGAACTCGAATCCGCATTCCGTGGCGCCGGCTGGAACGTCATCAAAGTTCTCTGGGGCAGCGAATGGGATCCCATCCTTGAGCGCGATACCGAAGGCCTATTGGTCAAGCGCATGGGAGAAATGGTCGACGGCGAATATCAAAAACTCGTCGTCTCGTCCGGCGCCTACGTCCGCGAACATTTCTTCGGCACCGATCCCCGCCTGCTCAAACTCGTCGAGCCGCTCTCCGATGAAGAGTTGCGCCGCTTGCGCCTTGGAGGACACGATCCACGCAAGGTTTATGCCGCCTACAAAGCCGCGGTGGAACACCGCGGGTCCCCAACTGTCATCCTCGCACGGACGATCAAGGGGTACGGATTGGGCGAGGCCGGTGAAGGCAAGAACGTCACGCACCAGCAGAAGAAGCTCAACGAGGAAGAACTGCGTGAATTCCGCACGCGCTTTGCAATTCCTCTCAGCGACGAACAGTGCGACCAGATTCCGTTCTACCGCCCTCCGGACGATAGCGAGGAGATGCGCTATCTCCGCGAGCGTCGCGAAGCGCTGGGCGGCTACACGCCGCAGCGGCGTGTCCGTTCGAAGCCGCTCACCTCGGATAACGCGGAGCTTTTCAAGGAATTCTCCGAAGGCAGCGGCGGTCGCGAGGTCTCCACGACGATGGCGTTCGTCGGCATGCTGCGCAAAATGCTGAAGGACCCCGAAATCGGTCATCTCATCGTGCCAATCGTGCCCGATGAGGCCCGCACGTTCGGTATGGAATCCCTCTTCCGGACGGTCGGAATCTACTCGAGCTCCGGCCAGAAATATGAGCCGGTCGACGCGGATAACTTCCTCTTCTACAAGGAAGCCAAGGACGGCCAAATCCTCGAAGAAGGCATCACGGAAGCCGGCTCGATGGGCTCGTTCATCGCTGCCGGGAATGCCTACGCTACCTACGGCGTAAACACGATTCCTTTTTTCATCTATTACTCGATGTTCGGCTTCCAGCGCATCGGTGACTTCATCTGGGCCGCCGCTGATATGCGTGTGCGCGGATTCCTGCTCGGCGGCACCTCAGGCCGCACCACGCTTTCCGGCGAGGGATTGCAACACCAGGACGGCAACAGCCATGTTCTCGCGCTCACGGTTCCGAATTTGCGCGCCTACGATCCAGCGTATGCATACGAAATCGCTGTGATCATCGAAGATGGCATTCGCCGCATGTACAAGGAAGGCGAAAGCGTCTTCTATTACATTACGGTGATGAACGAGAACTATGCGATGCCGCCGATGCCCGAAGGCGTTCGCGATGGCATTCTGAAGGGGATGTATCGCTTCCGCGCCGCGGCCAATCCAAAGGGAAAACTGCGGGCGCAGCTCTTCGGCAGCGGCGCCATTCTCAACGAGGCGCTCAAGGCGCAGCAGATTCTCGCCGAAAAATATGGCGTCGAAGCGGACGTATGGAGCGTCACCAGCTATAAGGCGCTCTACACAGATGGCAACGAGACCGACCGCTGGAATCGCCTGCACCCCGGCGAAAAGCAGCGTGTACCCTACGTCACCGAAATCCTCAAAGATGCTCCTGGCGTGCTCGTCGCTGCCTCAGACTACCTGAAGACGCTGCCCAACATGATCAGCAAATGGATGCCGCGCCGGCTGGCTTCTCTCGGCACGGACGGTTTCGGACGAAGCGAAGGCCGGTCATCCCTGCGCAATTTCTTCGAGGTCGATTCCCGATTCATCACGCTCGCCACGCTGCACGAACTCTACAGCGACGGCAAAATCGAGAAATCCGCGCTCGACAAAGCCGTTGCAGACCTTGGCATCGACGCGGAAAAATTAAATCCAGTCACGTCGTGAACCGGACCGGAGCACGCGCGCACTCTGACATGCCGCGATGCAAAGTCGGTGCGAACTGGCGGAAAGCCCCTCTAAATCTGAACACGAAGATTCCCCGCAGTGCTGGACCAGCGCGGCTACGCGCAGTTCGCGCGGGAATCGTCAACGATAGCAGCGGACTGCCTGTACGAAGGTTTCGGATGCAGCTTCGTAATCGCGACGGTAACGCGGCCTTCAATTTCCACCGGTAGGTTCTTGGCCACCACGTAAGTTACCGGGAAATTCTCTTCGCTCCCGAACGGCTCCAAAAGGCGCACGAAAATAAGCATGCCTTCTCGCAAACGCGAACGCAGAGGAATCTCCTGTCCGCCAGCGCTCCAACACAATACGGTCTTTTCGGAAAAGAACGCCTCCGCCACGTCCCAACCCGAGACTTCCACGCGATAGCTGGACGATTGTCGGGCTAATTGAGCCATCATCGGCCTCCACCAGGGCAAAAGCACTTCGTTTGCCACAGAAGACCTCTTCCGATGCTGATTCGCTACAACTTACGAAGCATGCGCTGCGGGGATACCTGACGCGATGTGTCTTGCCGCAACGCCTGTGCCTTTTTGAATCAGGGCCAGCCAAGTCTAGGCGGAGTTATTGGTTGGATTGCGGAACGTCGTCTACGCTGATTGAAGAACGCTCCGAGTTTTGATCCTTGCTCGTAGCGGATTTTGGACGAATCGAGGAGGCAAGTGCAGAAGCGGCGGCTCGGCGCCGGGAGCGGACGGCTTTCGCCGAGCCGTGAAGCAGCCCGAAGACAACAACTCCGCGAGTCGTTCCCACATATACCCTCCCATTCGCGATCATCGGCGTGACGAACTTATTCGAACCGTTGTCCACAAATTCATCGCGCTTTCCCGCCTGGCCGCTATCGTAGAGTTCCTGCGACAAATCCGTCGCGTCGAAGGCGTAGAGTGTTCCTTTTTGGGGACCGACGTTGACGCACCAAACGATTCCGTTAGACGCTCCATTGGCGGAGACGCTCGGGGTGCAGCCCGGGAAGTCAATCGTGAAGGCGCTCTGCGACGAAGGCTGCGTCGAGAGCATCCCGTTTGAAACGGGGAAGGCCTTTATCGTGTCTTGCTCCGCGTTGAAGTAAACCGTGCCGTTGAAGTACGCGGGCATCGACAAGACCTGGCCTGTAAGGGCCGGCGGGCCGGACGCGTCGCCCTGCGGATCGTTCAGCTTTTGGTAGATCGCCTGGTCGTTGCTCGGATTGTATTTCCCCATTGCATCGCGATCGACCACGTAGATGTAGCCGTCTTTGCCGGCGCCCACGGCAAGCCGACGCGTCTCGCCCTGAGAATCAGCCAGCGCGGGAAGCACGATCGCCCCGCCCGATCCAAGGTCAAGATCCTTATCGGACTCCGCATTGACGTTGAACATGGCGAAGTAGTCTTGAACAAACAAAGAATCGTTCGCCGTCGAGAGCTTCAGAAAAGCGTTTCCGAAATTCGGGTCGGCGGGAAAACCGGACGAATTCATCGGCGGGTTTGCGGATCCGTCGCCGAAGGTGCCGTTTCCGACCAAAGCGTAGATGTTGCCGGAAGAATCCGCAGCCATGGCCGTATTGGCCATCCAGATGGCGCCACGCGTGCCCGTCGGTGTTACGTTGAGAACGGACGTCTGCTGCAGGTTGGATTCTTTGTAAGCCATGAGCCAGCCCTGGTACGGATCGATGTCGCAATGCGACGCCCATGCGAGATAGATGTAGCCGTTCATAAGCAGCAGGCCGGCGCGTTCTTTGTATTGCATGGGATCGAATTTGGATTGTCCCGAGCTCGCAGTGATCAAAGCGGGACTGCCCGGCTCTTCTGCGCCCGTAGCGAGATCGAGTGCGTGGAGGCGCTGGTGATAGTCGCCGGCGGAATCTTTCGTCATCGCGACGACGAAAATCGTGCCGTTCGGCCCGGCGTTCAAGTCAATGACGGGTGTGGCCGTCACTCCCATGCTCGGTTGGACCTGGAAGCAGTTATTCACCTCGTCGGACGGCGATTCTCCGTTCGCGACGGAAGTTTGCCACAACGGCGCAAATGTGTCGGCGTCAAACGCGTAGACCACGTCGCTCTCGCTCGCGACAAAGACGACGTTGTGCGTCGCCTCATTGATTGCGAGATCTGCAACATACAGAGGCTCAGCGTCGACGTTGCTCGGCACGGGCATGATTCCAATTTTGCCGAATGTCTCGGGATCCACGTTGGCCGTCGTGAGAAACGTCTCATGGAGATTCTGGCCCGTGCGGGCATTGTCATTATGGTAGGTGAGCACGTTCACAGGACCGGCCTGAGAATCCGCCGGCGCAGGCGAGTCGCTGGCAAGCTCGGCCTTCACCTGATTCTGAGAAGCGCCAACCAGGGGTGTGTTCTTGCTGCCCGAATCGGTGCTGCAACTTGAAAGAACAACAAGCCCAAGGGCCGCGATGCACAAGCCGATTACGCCAAGGGTCCGCATTCCATTGTCAAATTTCACGAGCCTCATCCCAAAGTTCCACAAAGTCGAGCAAATTCGCAAAGCCACCACAACAGCATGAAATTACAGAGGCAATCCTGAAGCTATGAAGCTGTTTCAATCCGGGAGGGGGCTTCCCGGGCAAGACGCGCGTGCTGCGCCTGGCGCTTTTTGCGGTCGCGCAGCCATGTGCCTACACGCCACAAGAGCAGCACCGCAACTACAGCGCCATAACGAAGCGGACGCGTTTTATCGGATTTTACAAGCCAGAGGTAATGAATTACGGCCAGGATCGCGGTTACGTAAATCGCGCGATGAATGAACAGCCACCTCTTGTAACCGAGCCGCCGCACCATTCCCTTGGTCGAGGTGATCGCCAAAGGGATCATCAGCACGAACGCCGTGAAGCCGACAGTTACGAACGGTCGCTTGACGATGTCCTTGGATATGTCATGCACGTTGAAAAAATTGTCGATCGCGAACCATGTGGTGAAATGCAGGGAACCGTAGAAAAACGCATAAAGCCCAAGCATGCGCCGAAAGCGAATCAGCTGGGGCTGGCGCAGAATTTCCCGAAGAGGCGTGACGGCGAGGGTAATGCAGACGAACCGGATCGTCCAATCGCCCGTGAAATGCTCGGCGGAATTAATCGGATTCGGACCGAGTCCGTCGGTGAAAATCATCCATATGAGTTCGCCCAGCGGCACAAGGCACAGGACGAATAAGCAGGCCTTTGTCCACTTGCTCTTCAGAATCGCGTCGAGTCTCTTCACTTGAACCTCTGCCGAGCTATGACGCGGATGATACGCGCCATCCCTTGAGCCAACTGGTATTGACGTTTCCGAGGCACCGAAGGGTTGCGCGGGCGCTCAGTACCACTTCTTCAGGTCCATGCCGGTGTACATGGAGGCGACGAGGTCGCCGTAACCGTTGAACATCAGCGTGTCGCGCCGAAGGAATTCGCCCAGACGGCGCTCCTTCGCCTGACTCCACCGCGGATGATCGACGTGTGGATTCACGTTGGAGTAGAAGCCGTATTCATTGGAGGCATAGAGATTCCACGTCGTCGGGGGCATACCGCTGACCAGCTTAATCTTTACGATCGACTTGATGCTCTTGAATCCGTATTTCCATGGGATCACCATGCGCACCGGCGCTCCGTCCTGATTCGGCAGCGTTTCGCCATACATACCGACGCAGAGCAGGGCGAGCGGATTCATCGCTTCGTCGAGGCGCAGCCCTTCGACGTAAGGAAGCTCAATGCCGGCCTGAGGGCCGAGCGGCATCTGCTTTGTATCGTAATAGCTTTGGAATGCTACGAATTTTGCTTTCGGCGTGGGCTGCACGAGATTGAGGATCGTGCTCAGCGAATATCCGATCCACGGCACGACGATCGACCAGGCTTCGACGCAACGATGGCGGTAAACGCGCTCTTCGAGCGGCGCCAAGTGCATGATCTCGTCCAGCGTGAATTTGCGCGGCTTGGCGACTTCGCCTTCCACGGACACGCTCCACGGTTTCGTGACGAAATTCACCGCGTTCTTGGCGGGCGCGTCCTTATCGACGCCGAATTCATAGTAATTGTTGTAATGGGTGACGTCTTCCATCGGCGTGGTCTTCTCGCCGGTCGTGGTGTATTTGCTTTGCGTCACGCCATTTAAGGCAACGGGCACTGAGCCGGCGGGCGACGCCGCGAAGACGTAGGGCAGATTTTTGTAAAGTTTTACGGCGGCGCCAGTAATGCCGAGGCCGAGGAGGAAATTACGCCGGCCCATGTACAGAGTCTTTGGAGTGATATCCGCGTAGGTCAGATCGGCTTTTTTCTTGATGAGCATAGCTCCCCCTCCGTGCGCCGCCCCAGCGCCTATGGCTCTATCTTACTTAGGATGTGGGAAGATAGGAAAGGTTTCTGGATTGCGCCGTGAGGCTGCAATTTCGCCCTGCCGGCCTCCGGCAAGCTATGCCTTCAGGGCGTAGAAGATGTCGGTGCGAATCTTGGATGGATCGCGGTTCCACTCGTCTTGCCAATGGCCGTAAACCTCCCAAGATGGGCCCGCGAGCTCGAGTCTTTGCGTTTTACACCATTGCTGAACCGCATTATGTGCGGGCCCGAGCGTGTTATATGGCCCAAAGTGGATAACGCTCGCGACTTCCCCGGCGGGCGTGGCTGAGGCGTATACGTCTCCGACTCCGGGAAACGGCGAAGACACTTCAGCGCCGATTTCCACGTCACACTGCCCGTCGACAATGCGCCAATAAAGCGCGACGTGCCGGCCCGCCTGAACGTTCAACTCCTTTATCGCCTTCCAGACGAGTCCGCAGGCCGCGGGCACAACCGAAGACAGGTCGCGCTGCGGTGTGCGCCTGCGAACCACGGCCAGCGGCACGGCATCCACTGTTGCCCTTCGGATCGAGTGCTGCATGTGCCCGGCCTCCTTGCGGAGATGTGCGAGAAAGCCTATTCGTCGGCGAGTTCATTGAGCAGTGCTGCCCTGACGCGCTCGGCATGTTCCGGCGTAAGTTTTGCGCCGCCCGAGGTCAGATAGAAAACGTCGATGGCCGTCTGGCCCTCGGTTTCGATCAGGGCGATTTCGATATTGCAGTTTTCATGGGCGAATTGCGAACTCATGCGATAGAGAATGCCGAGCCGGTCCTGCGTGACCACTTCGAATAGCGTGCTTTGCGTCGAACATTCGTCATCGATCTCGACCTGCGTTTCGACCTTCACCTTCGGCGGATGATTCTTCTGGCCGCGAATGCGGTCGTTGAGCATGCGTTCGAGATCGGCCTTGTCGGTAAGCACGTCGTGAATACTGGTCTTGAAACGCTCCCATTCCGGAAGATTCAGTTCGAGCGTGCGGAAACGGTCGGTGAAGAAGAATTTGTCGAGCACAGTACCCGCGGCGTTGGAAAAAGCGGCGGCTTTCACGATGTTCATGCCCCAGGCGGCGAGCACTCCAGCCATGCGTGCGAAAAGGAATGGGCGGTCAGTCGTCACCAGCGTGAGTTCGTACCACTGGCGGCCGCGCGTCAGTTCGAGCTGGACCGGATCATCGCTCAGGCGATTCGCCATCGCCATGTGGCTCAAAACGTCGCTCGCGGCCTGCGTTTGCAGGTAGCGTTTAGGCAAGCCATCGAGAAAGCTTTCGAGTTTGGCGCCGGCAGCCGGGGCGAGCGTTCGCAGATGCGCCATGACCTCCTCGTCGGCGTCGCCGTGAACCCGCTCATCGGCACTGCGCATCATGAAATTGGCGGTGCCGATATAGAGCTGCCAGATGTTCTCTGCCTTCCAGGGTGTGAGCGCTTCGGGATTGACGGCTTTGATGTCCGCGTAGGTGAGTAGGCAGAGCATTTTCAGGCGCTCAGGGTTCTCGGCCTTTGCCGCGAATTGGCGGATCGTGTCCGGATCGAAAATGTCGCGGCGCAAAGCGGCGCTTAGTTCCATGTGTTTGCCGACAAGGAAATTCACCGTTTCGCGGTCCGGCTCGTCCATATCGAGCCGTTCCATGCAGCCTTCGGCGATTTGCAGGCTGCCGGTGACGTGGCTCGGGGCGTCCGTGCCTTTGCCTGTATCGTGTAAAAGCAGCGAAAAATAGAGCAGGTCGGGCTGTTCAAGCTCGTCGAGCAACTCGGCGTAGCGCTGGTCCCATTTCGTTTGTGAGCGTCGAAGCGCGTGCAGATTTTCAATGGCGACAAACGTGTGCTCGTCGACCGTAAAGCGGTGGGAGTAGTCGCGCACCACAAGCGAATCGATCCCTTTGAATTCGGGCAGCAGCAGCGTGAGCAGTCCGATGGAATGCATTGCGCGCAAGGCGCTGGCGGCGTGCGGCGCGAGCAGAATTTCCTGTAAGTAATGCCAGAGCTCGACGCCCCGCGGAGGGTCTTCCGCGAGCTTCGGCATCACTTGCTCGATTTGATGCTCCGTGGTTGAACTCAGACTGAGACCATGGCGCGCCATGAACCGGAACGTGCGCAGAGGCAACTGCGGATCGCTGAGCGCTTCCGGCCGATTCAGGAAAATCCGGCCATCGACCACGGAAAATTCCGCGTTTGAAAGCCGTGAGCGCAAATTCTGGAATTGCCTGTAGAGCGACGGGCGGGCGGCAGGAAATTCCTCCAGCAGCTGCGCGGAAATGCGATGGATCAGCCGCGCGTGCTGGTAGTAAATCCGCATCCAGTCCGCGGCAGAAAGCACTTCGTTGCCGCGAACCCCAATTCTCTGCTCTGCCGCTTCGTCCTGCGCGTTCCAGGCGAGCGTATTGTCATCGCGCGAATGTCGGAAATGAAGAAAGCAGCGCGTGGACATTAAGAAGTCGAGCGCGTCCTGAAACGGCCGCTGCAAGGAAGGCGGCAATAGGGAGCCCGCTTCGGGCCAGGTGCCGGTCTCCTCGATCGAGGCGATCAGGGCCAGCCAGCAGGCGAGATTATAGTCACGCAAGCCGCCGGGACCATCTTTCAGGTTCGGCTCAAGATGGAAAACGCTGTTGCCGAATTTGTTGTAGCGCGCGCGGCAAAGGTCCGTGAGCCGCTGGACGATGTTCCGCGACTCGCGTGTCACGAGCTTCGGAATCAGATCGTCGTGCAGTCTCTTAAAAACCGCGCGATCGCCCGCGAGATAGCGGCAGTCGAGCAAAGAAATCGTGAATTCGACGTTGTTCGCGTCAAAGCGATCGCATTCGGCCAGCAAACGAGTCGCGGGGCTTAACCGCAGGCGCAAATCCCAAAGCTCCTGA
Source organism: Candidatus Acidiferrales bacterium (assembly GCA_035275865.1). Taxonomy (GTDB): domain Bacteria; phylum Acidobacteriota; class Terriglobia; order Acidiferrales; family UBA7541; genus Palsa-295. The sequence continues at coordinate 10,474 of DATEME010000527.1, forward strand.
GAAAACGAACGGACGCGCGTCTTGAATTCGCGCTCGGTTTCCTGTGAGGCGTGCACGAAAAGGATATCGACATCCGAATACGGGAAGAGCCAGCGCCTGCCAAAACCGCCGAGGGCGACAAGCGCGAACCCCGGCGGCCCCTCGAGAGTTGGAGATACAAACTCATTCCAGAGCCGCAGCGCGATCTGTTCCACCAGAGCCGTCCGGGCGAACACCGCCGCGCGTCCGTCACCCGAGGCTTCGAAATCGCGCTGAATGCGCGCACTCTCAGTTGCGTAAAGTTCGCGAAGTTCCGTGCTCGAGGATGGTTGCGTTGGCATACTTTTGCTCTAAAGAAGTATCTCCCGCAACCGGAGAAAGCGGCAAGGGCCGACAGCGCTATAGCCCAATCTTTATAAAGCGCTGTCGCCGCGCTCGTCATTGCGAATGCGGATCGCATCGTCAATGCGCGAGAGGAAAATTTTACCGTCACCGATTTTACCGGTGCGCGCGGCCGTGGTGATCGATTGCACCGCGCGCTCGACCGTTTCGTCGGCCAGGACGAGTTCGATCTTAATTTTGGGAATCAGATCGACCGTGTACTCACGCCCGCGGTAATACTCGGTGTGCCCTTTCTGGCGTCCATGGCCGCGCGCTTCCAGCACGGTCATACCTTCGACGCCGATTTCGTGCAGCGCTTCCTTCACAGCGTCCAGCTTCGACGTCTGGATAATCGCTTCCAGTTTTGTCATCTCTGCCCCGTCCTATCGGCGCGGCTCAGCAACGACAGCGAGAAAACTGAGCCTTAGGCCGAAGCTTCCCAGAAATATCCCTCTTCGCCGTGCTCGGCCAGATCCAATCCTTGCAACTCCGATTCTTTGGAAACGCGCAAGCCGATTACCTTATCGACGATAAACAGCAAAATCAGCGTCCCCACAATCGCCAGCCCCCACGCAATGGCGATTCCGACCAGCTGATTCAATATCTGGTGATAATTGCCTTCGATCATTCCCGAAGGCAACACCGCCCCGTCCGCGGATTTAAAAATCGGATTGATTACGCTCGACGCGAAAACGCCCGTCAACAGCGCGCCGATTGTTCCTCCCGCTCCGTGTACACCAAAAGCATCCAGCGAATCGTCGTAACCGAACTTTCCCTTCACGACGCTCACCATCCAGTAGCAGAAAGCTCCTGCCAGCAGGCCAATGACAATCGCGGACATCGGGCTGACGAAGCCGGACGCCGGTGTGATCGCCACCAATCCCGCGACCGAACCGGAGATTGCGCCTAGCGCGCTCGGCTTCCCCTTCGCCATCCACTCCACCGCGCTCCAACCTACGGCCGCTGCAGCCGCGCCGAAGTGCGTCGCCACAAAAGCTGACGTTGCCAGCGTCCCCGCGGAAAGCGCGCTTCCCGCGTTGAATCCGAACCAGCCAACCCAAAGCAGGCATGCGCCGATAAAACTCAACACCACGCTGTGCGGCGGCATCGGCTCGTGCGGGTAGCCGAGCCGTTTGCCCAGGTAAAGCGCGCAAACGAGCGCTGAAACGCCCGATGTCACGTGCACCACCGTGCCGCCTGCGAAATCCAGCGTCGGGAAAGCGCCTCCGAGCGAAGCGTTCAGAAAACCGCCTTTACCCCACACCATGTGAGCCATCGGGCAATAAACGAAGAGCGACCACAGCGTAAGGAAAGCCAAGAGTGCGCTGAATTTCAACCGCTCCGCGAAGGCTCCCGTAATCAGCGCGGGCGTGATGATCGCAAACATGAGCTGGTAAACCATGTATGTCTGCGCCGGGATCGTGCTCGAATACGCGGCGTCCGGCGCGAGGCTCACACCGTGCAAGAAAATGTTGTGCAATCCGCCGATAAAGCTCGTTCCTTCGCCAAAGGCTAGGCTGTATCCGACGACGCCCCAGACGACCGTGATCACGGCCATCATGGCGAAGCTTTGCACCATCGTGCCCAGCACATTTTTCTTGCGGACCAGTCCGCCGTAGAAAAGAGCGAGCCCCGGCCCCGTCATCAGCAGCACGAGCGCCGCGCTCACCAGCATCCATGCATTGTCAGCGTTGCTGACCACGGGGCCCGCGGCCTGTTGTGCGGCCAAACGGTTGTAGTGAATAGCCGGAGCAATCAACGCCGCGTTGTGAACGGCGCCGGTCAATCCCGCCGCCGCCACCGGCCCTGCTCCCGGCAACAACAGCAAGAACGCGCCGAGTATCTTGCCGATTCGATTCGTCATGAGCCTCCGTCGCAGACGCCAACGCCGAAAGCCCACTTCCACTCTAATCGCTTATCGGCCGGTTGACGAACTCAAGCTTCGATTAAACAGATCGAAAAAATTTATAACGCTGTCCCAAATTGCCGTGCGCATTATACACGCGCCCCAAAATTCTTGTATCGCACCGAAATCATGACCAATCGCCGTCAGAATAGAGCATGCGGAAACGTCTATGAAAATTCGCTATTCGGTGCGGTTTAGGTTTAAACGCAGCGCCGCGGACTTCAGCGCGGCGCGGTTTCGTAGCGGCCACCGTTGCCCGCGAATTTTGCGGGCGTTTCGCGGCCGGCGCTTTCGCTGTCGTTTTTGCCTTGTAGGGGCTGTTGTTTTGCCTTCGTAGCGGCCGACCCGCCTTTCGGTCGGGCGCTTTTGACTCTGATCTGTCTTGTCGTCAAGGGACGCGAAGCAGCCCGAAGGACCTCTCTTGCTTTTTCCCTACTACCTCTCATATCCCTTCGCAAATTTCTTCCGCCATTCCCACTGCGTGCGAATAATCGAAGCTAAATCCGACTTCACCGGCTGCCACCCAAGCACCGCTTGCGCTTTGCGCGCATCGGCGACTAGCTTCGCGGGGTCGCCGGCACGCCGCGGCTCTTTGCGGATCGGAATGGCCGCGCCGGTCACTTTGCGCGTCGTCTCGATCACTTCGAGCACCGAATATCCGTCGCCAGTCCCGAGATTGATGAAATCGGACTTCCCTCCTTTGCGCAGGTATTCAAGTGCCGCGATGTGTGCATCAGCCAAATCGGTCACGTGGACGTAATCGCGGATGGCGGTTCCGTCTGGCGTCGGATAGTCCGTGCCAAAAACAGAAACTTCCTTGCGCTCGCCCATCGCCGCAGCCAGCACATTGGGAATCAGGTGCGATTCCGGTTCATGATGCTCACCGTGCTGCGCCGTCGCGCCCGCGGCATTGAAATAGCGCAGCGCGACAAATTTCAATCCATACGCCTCGTCGTAACTGCTCAGCATCCGTTCCATGAAGAGCTTCGACCAGCCGTACGGATTTTTCGGCCACTGCCGGCAGGTCTCGGGAATCGGGACGACTTCCGGCTCGCCGTAAGTAGCGCATGTGGAGGAGAGCACGAAGCGCAACACGCGCGCTTTCACAAGCGCTCCCACAAGCGCCATTCCCTCTCCCACATTGTTCTCGAAATACTGCGCCGGCTCGGCCACCGATTCGCCCACGTAAGCCAGCGCCGCAAAATGGATGCAGGATTCAATCGTATGCTCGCGCAGAATCTTTTCGACCAGCCCGACATCGCCCACGCGCCCTTCGTAAAATCGCACACCCTCCGGCACCGCAGCGCGATGCCCGCGATAGAGATCGTCCAGCACTACCACCTGACTGCCCTTTTCGAGCAGCCGTTCGACCGTCGCGCTGCCGATATATCCCGCCCCACCCGTAACAAGAATCGCCATATCTCTCCGTTCGTGATTATTAGGGGGTCGGAGCTTTAGCTCCGACATAAGATGCCCATCTACAATGAGCCTTAGCTCCTGAAGCCCTGCTTCTGCCTTTTTCCGCGTTCCGCTGTGCCGTGAAATCTCGGCGCCGCAGCTTTCGCAGGAAAATCGCCGCGTCCGCGAAACGGACAGTTTACCGTATCTCCCTCAAGCTCATGGCGAATTCGGTGTGCTGTCTTCCGGTCCTCTTGGAATCTCACGAACACTAAATCGAAAGGAAGAATCGGCCGCCTGGGCTTCTGCAAGTTTTCATCGGCGCGCGGAATCATCGCTCTGGCGGTTTCCATCCGGAGGGCGGGATTACCGCCCTCCGGACACAATGAGACTAGAAGTGGAAGCCGATTTCGGCGGTGACGGTTCGCGGCGTGACGTAGTGCGTTCCGCTGAAGGTGGATAGGAAATTGTAGAGCGCGTATTTGTTGGTGATGTTGATCACCGTAAGCCGAGCGCTTACCTTGTAGCGGTCGTTTTTGAACGAAAGCAGATTGTCGTCGCCGACGGAAACGTCGAAGAGGCTGCGCTGGGCGATCCGGGGCGGATTTTTGTCGTCGTTTTCCGTGTTCGGCGCGGGGATCGAGAGCAGCTTCGTTCCGAACTGCGAGACCGGGCAAATTCCCAACCCGGCTGTCGGTGTCGCGTGTTGCGTGCCGCAGGACATGCCGGCCTGAAACTGCTGATCCGGCGTGAAATTATCGCTCAGATCGAGCGCGGGCTGGTCATTCAGCAAAGTTGAGAATCCGAAGCAGCCGCTATTGGGATCGCCGCTGTAACAGGGCGCAGAACCGGCGACCATACCGCTGTCATATCGCCAATTGAAGCCAAACCAAGGACCACGCTTGCCGATCTGGTACTGGACATGAGTGGTCTGATTGAACTTCTCGTCGTGGTCGATGCGGAAGACGCCACTAGGCGCACTGGGAGTCTCGCCTGCCCCGCCGACCTGCGGCAGGAAGAATCGAGCTGCCACGCTCGAC
>DATEME010000528.1:0-1215 GCA_035275865.1 Candidatus Acidiferrales bacterium
ACGACGGGCCATTTGCGAATCTGAAAATAGTCCGGCGAGACTCCGCGATAGTGCGTATACCAGTTCTGGTTTCCGTAGACCACTTGGACGTTGCCATCGACGTTGGGCGACTCGCCGACGACATGCGGAATCGTGTCGCGAATCGCGCGCGCGTCGTCGGCCGTGAGGCTTTTGCCTTGCCCGTTGCCCGTGCGCATACCGTTGACCTTCCGGCCGCCGGCCTCGACCCAGATCATGTTCTCGCCCAAGCCGGCGAGCTGCTGCTTGATCATGTTGGAGCCGCCCTGACCGATGGCGACGGTGCAAATCACGGCGCTGATGCCGATGGTGATGCCGAGAATCGTGAGAGCTGAGCGCATCTTGTTGCGACCAAGCGCGCGGAAAGCGACGTGGAATGCAGTGGCGAATCGCATGAATCCGAAAATCTCCGAAATATCAGTTTAGCCGGCGGTGCGGCGATCCCGCGTGAGGTAAAACTGGATCGAGGGCGTAATGAGCAGAGAAAGCACCATCGAAATCAGTATCCCTCCGATTACCGCAATTGCCAGCGGCTGCAGCATCTGCGAGCCCGCTCCCCACGCCAGCGAAAGAGGCAGCATTCCCGCCACGGCGGCCATCGCGGTCATTACAATCGGCCGCAACCGGCGGCGACCGGCCTGAATCAGGGACTCTTCGGCGGACAATCCGACGGAGAGGAACTTCTGGTTCGCGTCGAGCAGGAGTATGCCGTTTTTCGCCACGATGCCTATCACCATGATCAATCCCATGAAGGACGAAATGTTGAAGGTCGTCCGCGTGATCAGCAGGGCGAAAAACACGCCCGATGTCGATAGCACAGCCGAAGCAAGAATAGCCACGGGAGATGAAAATGACCTGAATTCAAAGAGCAGCACCAGAAAAATCAGGACCAGCGCCAGTAGCAGCACGAGGAGGAGGTCCTTGAAAGATTGCTGCTGTTCGGCATAGGTGCCGCCATATTCGACGCGAATCGACGGCGGTATATTTAGAGCGGCAACGGCTTTTTGCACAGCGGCGATACCGGATCCAAGATCGAGGCCTTCGAGACGCGCCGAAACTTCCACGTCCTGCTGCAAATCCTCGCGCCGGATCTCCGTTTGCCCCGGCAGTTCGGTAATCGTGGCCATCGAACCGAGCGTGGCCGCGCCTCCGGCAGAGTTCACCAGAATCGTGCTTCGCATCGCGTCTAACGAAGCT
>DATEME010000529.1:0-1722 GCA_035275865.1 Candidatus Acidiferrales bacterium
CTCATCACCGGCGATGGGGCTGAGATGATCACCAGCCCCGCGCATTCACCGGTCCAGTCGATGTGCCGATGACCGTGCATGAGAACCAGGCGACCGGCCCAGCGCCGCAGTCGGCGAATAAACCAGCTGCCGTTGATCAAAGCGGTGCCGATGCGCTCAGATAACGCTTTTGCGGGGCGGGGATATTCGATTGGGTGATGGTGGAACGCGATGAGCCAGCGCGCGCGCGGATATTGCGCTGTGACGATCTCGATCCCCCTCACCTGCTCGGCCGAGATCAGGCCCAGCGCATTGGTAAAGGAAAAATGGGTTTCCGAGTTGGAGTTGAGAAGCATGATGCCAAGGCCGTCGTCCTGTTCGGGCGGAACCACCAATGGAAAGATTTTGGCCCATAGATCGGCGAGCCTCATGGAGAGAAACAATCGTCCGGTATCCGCAAATTCGGCGATCTGCGCGCGATAGGGCTTGAGCGTGTCCGAAAGCGTCGCGCCAATGCGGCCTGCGGTGTGATCCACCACTCGAACGCGGCGGCCTTGGATTGCCTCCATCGCTGATAAGGTCCGCAGCTGGCGAAGGCGTTTGATCGGGCTCGTCGGCAGGTCCAACCGCGCCGGATTTGCGCGATCGACGACATTCAGATCATGATTGCCGGGCAGCAGGAGCATACGATGGGCGAGACCTGGATAGAGTGCGATGAGGTCCAAAAACTCGGCCCATTCGGCTGATATGCCGGCGTCCGTCAAATCACCGGTAATGAGGATCACATCGAGCGGGTTCTTGGCATGAATGGCGTCAATGTTGCGCAGCACCTCTTTCAGGCGTTCGTTGCCGCGTGGACCCGAGCGGCCGCTCTCGATGCGAAAACCATAACGCTCGCCCACCACATGCAGATCCGAAAGGTGCGCCACGCGCCAGCGGCGGCCAGTGTCGGGACCCGCGTGGAAATCATGGAAGTCGCTCGGTGGAGGCATGGTCGCATCGGCGAATGCCGAAGCGAGCGCGGCACCCCCCAAATAGACAGCGACCAGCACGACGCCATTCGCAAGAGCCACGGGAGCAAGGTGAAGCGGCGCAATCAGATCCGAAACGTTGCCCACCCACCGCGAGCTGGGCCAGACCAATATCAGCACCAGCAGCGCGAGCGCGCAAATGAGAATGCCGGCGGCGCCCGAGGCGGCAGCGCGCCATCTGCCGCGGCGGATTTTTGACAAACGTTCGGGAAGCGGCCGCTCGATAAGTTGTTGCAGGCCCTCGCGCGCAAGTGCGTAGCAAGGCTCGACGATGAGAGAGTTCAGTGACCAGAAGCTGCGTTCAACGAGCCGGAACAGAGGTCTTCCTCCGAGCCAGCCGACAGCGAGCAAGATTGCGAGCAGGATAATCGGCCAGAGCCCCGCGTACGAGAAGCTGATATTCCCGAATACCTTCACTGCCCAGGCGGAGGCGATAAGCGGCGACAGGCCGAGCACTAGGCATGGAACGACGAGCATCACCAACCAGGCCGTCAGAAGCTTCGGCAGGCTTATCTCCGAAAGCAAGCTGCCCCCGAGGGCAAGGAGCGACCTGCTTTTGGTGCTCGATGCATCGTCCTCGATGTCTCCAGCCCGAGGATCGAGAACCGGCTTTATTGACGGCCGGCGTTCACCCGTGGCCAACCTTCGCTCCTTGAATCCAATGCTTTGCAACGTGCAGAAGGACGAATTTCGAGCTGCCTCAGAGAGCGGC
>DATEME010000530.1:0-4801 GCA_035275865.1 Candidatus Acidiferrales bacterium
CGGAGTCCTGCGGCTGATCGCGTCGCCCTTCTATTTGGCCGGGAGGCATGTTCACGCCCGCTATTTGTGGCTGCTCGTGCAAGGCGCCGTGCCGGGCCTGCTGATCGGCACGCTTTTTTTGCGCATGATGAGCAAAAGCACCTGGAGTCCCGCAATCGTCGTAATTCTCGGCGTGCTGCTCACCGCCTCGTCAACGATCACGTTCATCAAGAAGGCGCAAAATCAAAATTTCGTGCGAAAAAACTCGAAGTGGCTACCGTGGCTTGCATTGCCCATCGGCGTGGAAGCCGGATTTTCTTCAGCCGGAGCGGGCGCGCTGGGAACCGTCCTGCTGCTGAACTATTCGGAAATGTCGCCGCCGGAAGTGGTGGGTACGGATATTCTGTTCGGTCTCGTGCTTGCCGTAATCGGCAGCGCGATCCAATGGAAATTTGGCGCCATCAACGGCGCTGTGCTCATGCAGTTGCTCGCGGGAGGCGTCCCCGCGGTGCTTCTCGGCTGCCTCTTTGCCAAGAAAGTGCCTGCGCGAAAACTGAAGCTTGTCATCGCCACGATTGCCATTTTCGCCGGCGTGCAGCTCATCTGGAACGGCTCGCGCACTCTCGTCGCTAAGCTCAATTCATCGCGGCCCGCGCCCGCCGCAGCTATCACCGTTGCCAGTCCGTCCAAACCTGCTAACTAGAGATTCGTGCACCTGATCGCCAAATACGTCGATAATGCGATCGAACTCGAAGGCAACAAAGAGTCGCTGCGGGCTCTTTCTGTTCTCTTGAGAGAAGTTGAGCGTGAAGTAAGAGTAGCGCTAAAGATTCCAGACTATCCACCGACCCCGTATCCCGCATACGTTGGAGTTCTCAGTGTTGATTGCGGCGGCACGGATGTTTCAATCTCGCGGCAACATAACGAACTTCGAATTACCGGACCTCACAGCAAGCTCGGAATTTTAGCGGACAATATCGAGTTCCTTGCGGAGCAGCAGACTTCACAATCAAGCGTTATGCCCCATCTTCATATTGAGTATAATCCGGGGCATTCGTACTTGGCGGTTCATTCGGTGCCGCTCGTAGTCAAGAGATCGGATTAGAACGAACCACTTCAAAAAAGTAGTTACAATCTACGCTTCTCGCTCGATCGCTTCGGTCAGCGAATCCACTCTTCGCAACGCCGGAAATGCCCAGGCCCACAGCGCTGTGACGAGCAAAGTTCCGATCCCGCCCAGCACGACAGCTGGAACGGTACCGAAAAGTTGTGCCGTCGCGCCCGACTCGAATCCACCAAGCTCATTCGATGCGCCGACAAAAATCATATCCACCGCGCTCACGCGCCCGCGCATTTCGTCCGGAGTGGCCACCTGCAGCAGCGTGCTGCGAACGATCACGCTCACCATGTCCGATGCGCCCACGAGGAAAAGCGAGATGAGCGAGATCGCGAGATTGCGGGACAATCCGAAAATGATCGTGCTCACTCCGAATCCCGCCACGCACCAGAGCATTGTGGCTCCCGCGCGGCGCCGGATGGGCTTGTAAGCCACTAAAGTCGCCATAGCAACCGCGCCGACTCCGGGTGCGCTCCGCAAAATGCCCAGTCCCCACGGTCCGGCTTTCAGCAACACCGCGTAAACGGGCAACAGCGCCGTCGCGCCGCCCAGCAGTACTGCGAATAAATCCAACGAAATGGAGCCCAGAATCAGCTTTTCGCGCCAGATGTAACGCAGACCGGCGAGGATTCGTACCAACCCAGCCTCTTCCGTTGAGCTGATCTTCGTAGACGCCTCGATCCGCAGAATCATAATCGTTGCGAATAGCGACGAAGTGAGCGACATTGCGTAAACAGCCGACGGCCCTTGAAAAGCCGCATAGATCAATCCTCCGACAGCGGGGCCAAGGATCGTGGCGCTCATGAATACGGTGCCTGCCCACGCAACGGCGTTCGGAAAATGTTCTTGGGAAACGAGTCGCGGCAAAATCGACCGTCCCGCCGGTCCATAGAAAGATCGAACAACACCAAGCAGCAGAGCGACGCCGTAAATCGCGTGTACAGATTGAGCGTCCCTCCGGCTAATCGCCAGCAGCAGGGAAGAGCAGACCGCAAACCCGATGTAACACCAGGCGATGAGTTTCTTTCGATCGAAACGGTCTGCGGCATGCCCGGAGATAAGAAAGAGCAGCAGTCCGGGGAGAAATTGGAACAGTCCGACGAGGCCCAGCGCAAGCGGCCGCGAGGTGATTGCGTAGACCTGCCAGCCGATCGCCACCGTCTGCATCTCCAGCGCGCAGACGACGAACCATCGCCCCAGCTGGAAATGCACGAAATCCGGATACGTGAACGCAACTCTACCGGAGAGTTTTCCTTCGGTGGTCGCCATTTAGGATTAGGTCGCCGCGGCGCTTTCCGCGCCTGCGCGGTGGCGCATCAGCGAAAATTCCAGCACCTGTCCGGTGAGAACCTCAAGCTGGCGTGCCAAAGTTGGCTCGGGAACATCTTCTTCGAAGATCGGAGTCGCGGTATTGAACACTACGCCAATAGGCGTCGGCCATCCACGCAGCGCGTGAGTCACCTGGCGCATCGTGGCCAACGTCGCCGCGGCGGCTTGCCACCCCTGCGCACAAGCGATCAGCCCGACAGCGCGGCCTTCAAGATAAGGGAACTTGTTCTCGCGAAGCGCTTCGGCATAATCAAGCGCGTTTTTCACCATCCCTGAAACCGACCCGTGGTATCCCGGCGACGATACAATTACGCCATGCGCGCCGCCCAGCGCTTCCACGAGCTTGGTTACCTTTTCCGTTTGCGCCGGCGCCTCGGGTACGTAAGCGGGGAGATCGAGAGCATCGCCGGTAATGATTTCCGTAAGCGCGCCTTGAGCCGCCGCGCGCGCCAGTGCATAGCGAAGAGCCTTTTCAGAGGATGATCCGGGTCGAAGTGTACCGCCGATGCCGATAATTCTTGGTTGAAATTGAGTCGCCAATTTGTCGCGCCCCCAGAGAAAAGTGTATCGCGGAAGCAGTATGCAAGAAACCCAGAACTCGAGGCTGGCAGATGCAACGCATGGATAGCGCTTCTGTAGCGTCCGACTCGCTTTACAGTCAGGCGCTCTGCACTTTCCGGAAAATTAAGCGGTTTAAACGGGTGACACCGCGATTTTAAGTTGAGGTCGAGACGCGCTCGATCCGCGCGCCAAGGTCGGAAAGCTTCAGCTCAATCTGTTCGTATCCGCGATCAATGTGATACACGCGATCGATCGTCGTCGTATTCTCAGCCACAAGGGCCGCGAGCACTAATCCCGCGCTTGCACGCAGATCGGACGCCGTCACCGGCGCGCCGGTCAACGGAGTCGGTCCCGTAACCGTAGCACTATTTCCATCGATCGTGATATGCGCGCCCATCCGCATCATCTCGGAGGCGTGCAGCATGCGGTTTTCGAAAATTGTCTCCCGAACGTGCGAGACGCCTTCAGCTTGAGTCGCCAGCGCCATGAACTGCGCCTGCATGTCCGTCGCAAAACCCGGATATTCCTCTGTTGTCACGTCGGCGGCAACGAGCTTTCTCGTCCCACGCACTCGCACGCGCCGGTTCTTCTCGCACGTAATCTCTGCGCCGCACTCGCGCAGCTTATCGATTACCGCCTTCAGATGTCCCGGCTCGCAATTTTCGAGCAGAATGTCGCCGCCTGTGATCGCGCCCGCGACAAGGAACGTTCCAGCCTCGATTCGATCGGGAATGATCGTGTGCGTCGTGCCGTGCAGGCTCTCGACGCCCTGAATGCGGATTGTCGGCGTCCCATGCCCCTCGATTTTTGCGCCCATCTTGATCAGCAGTTCGGCCAAATCCGGAATTTCGGGTTCAAGCGCGCAATTTTCCAGGATCGTCTCGCCCTCAGCCAACACCGCAGCCGTGAGAATATTCTCCGTTCCCGTCACGGTGATTTTCGGAAACCGAAACGTCCCTCCGCGGAGCCGCTTCGCCCGGGCCTCAACGTAGCCGTGATCCACCGTGATGTCAGCGCCCAGCGTTTCCAGCGCTTGAATGTGCAAATCGACGGGCCTCGCTCCGATCGCGCATCCGCCCGGCAACGAAACGCGCGCGTAGCCAAATCGCGCCACGAGCGGCCCCAGCGTCAGAATCGACGCGCGCATCGTCTTCACCAACTCATACGGCGCTTCCGCATGCGACACAGATTCAGCCTGAATTATGAACTCGCTTGGAGGAATATCCGGCGCTTCCACGCGGCAGCGCATGTGCGCCAGCAGCTTTGCCATCGTGATAATGTCGCGCACGTGCGGGATATTGCGGAGATGAACGGGCTCGGCCGTCAGCAGCGCCGCCGCCATCGCCGGCAACGCCGCATTTTTCGCGCCACTGATCTCTACCGTGCCTTCGAGCCTGCGCCCGCCCTTAATCTTGAACTGATCCATTGCTTTGTCCCTTGCCCTAAACCAAGTAGCCTAAACCAAGAATTTTGTCATCCTGAGCGAAGCGAAGGGTCCCTCTTCGTGCGCTCAATATTAGGATCACTTAACTAACCCGCCGTCCTTGCCTTGTTGCAATCCGCATTTCCAGCGCCTTCCGTACATTCCCGCGCGCCGCCGCAAGTCGTTTCCGCGCGTCACTTACATTCACTCCCGTCTTCAGCATCACCAGCGCCGTCGGCAAATCGTGTCCTGTGCGCCTCAGAGCGTGTGCCGCAGCAGACGCCGAAACGCCTGCCGCCTCCGTCAGTATCCGTGCGCCGCGCTGCCGTAACTTCTTATTCGTGAGTGCAACGCCAACCATCCAGTTCTCGTAAACCCGCCCGACGCGCGCC
>DATEME010000531.1:0-1848 GCA_035275865.1 Candidatus Acidiferrales bacterium
TGGGAACCGTTACCACCATGTGAGGGTAGAGCACGATCGCCACCAGTGTCGCGACCATCAAGTAGATCACGAGACTCGGGAGAACGTTCTCAACGAACCGCCGCCACCTAGACGAGCGATTCCATGAAAGCGGCGTTCATGGAACTGGGTATGTGCTTGTGGATTCCCCGTTTGTGGTTGACCAAACGAGGAATGGCATCATGGCAAGGTGGCGGCAAGCGATCGAATTGGCGATGAGCGATGAGGAGATTGCCAAGTTGATGGCTATTTCGCGCTCGCGGACCGAGCCGGCGAGTCGGGTGGAACGGGCGCAAATGCTGCTGGCCTACCGCGAGGAGCCGTCGTTCTTTGCGGTGGGGAAGAGACTTGGCATCCATCATCAAGTCGTCCAACGCTGCGTCGAGCGCGCGGTGGCCTACGGCCCGCTGGCGGCACTCGATGATCGGCCCCGACCGGGTAAGGAGCCGACGATCACGCCCGAGGCCAAGGCTTGGTTGGTGTCTCTGGCCTGCGACAAGGCCAAGGAGCACGGCTATCCACACGAGTTGTGGACGACGCGGCTGCTGGCACGCCATGCGCGCGAGCACGGACCGGCGGCGGGGCACGAATGTCTCGCCAACCTGGTCCAGGGCACGGTGTGCAAGATCCTTGGCCAAGAGGACATCAAGCCGCACAAGGTGCGTTACTACCTGGAACGTCGCGATGCCGATTTCGAGCCGAAGATGGCAGAGGTTCTGTGCGTCTATCGCGAGGTTCAAGTGCTGAAGAAGGCCGCTGCAAAGTCGAAGCGATCGCATATGCCGGTGGCGATCATCTCCTACGACGAAAAGCCGGGAATCCAGGCAATCGCGACGACGGCACCGGATTTGCCGCCCGTGCCGGGCACCTATGCGACCTTCGCGCGCGATCACGAGTACAAGCGCCATGGCACGCTCAGTCTGTTGGCCGGGATTGATCTTCTCACCGGTAAGGTCCATGCCCTGGTCAGGGATCGCCATCGCAGCCGAGAGTTCATCGAGTTCCTCAAGCTGCTCGATACAGCCTATCCGGCCCGCACCGCGATCAAGTTGATCCTCGACAATCATTCCGCACACATCTCGAGAGAAACCAGAGCTTGGCTCGCCGCCCAACCAGCCGGCCGCTTCGAGTTCACCTTCACGCCCAAGCACGGCTCATGGCTCAACCTCGTCGAGGGCTTCTTCTCCAAGTTCGCCCGTTCGGTTCTGCGCCACATCCGGGTCACCTCAAAGCACGAGCTCAAGGAGCGCATCATGGCCGGTATCGACGACGTCAATCGCTATCCCGTCATCCACACTTGGTCCTACAAGCTCGCCGAGGCCGCCTGATATGATTCGAACCAAGAAAACGCTGACCTAGTCTCATAAGTTGCGGTCATTCGCTTGTTCCAGAAAGAAACGGCGTCGCCCGCGGGCGCGAGCGACGCCATTCAGTTAGCCGTTAGCTGGGTATTCATCAGGATCGAGGAGCACGTCGTGGCTCTGCACCAGCTGCTCGTATTCCTCGCGGGTGATTTCTTTCGTCTCAGCTAGGCGGACATCGCGGTATTCATGGATCCTTCCGCCTCCGATGAGACGAGCGAAGGCGCAAGCTGCGGCGTGGCTTTCAAACCATCCGTATTCGTTCAGGTCTGTCTCGACGGTCCAGTGCTGCATAGCTGTCTCCTTCAAGAGTTGTTGCGACGGTCGGCAGCCTTAAACGCGCTCACTTTCTCCAGAACACGCATCCGCGCAGGCTGCCTTTGTGTTCGATGCCGCCGCTCACCGAACGGAGCGCGCGCCCTGGAAATCGATTACGCAACTGCCCCGATCTGCTGATCTTCGAGCTCGT
>DATEME010000532.1:0-8114 GCA_035275865.1 Candidatus Acidiferrales bacterium
CGGCATTACGCCGACGATCTCGTAAGCTGTCCCCTCGATGCCCACGGTGTGACCCAATGCCGCCGATGGCGAACCGAAGTTGCGTTGCGCGAATTCGGTACTGATGACGGCAGAACGGCCGGCATCCTGCGCGATGAAGGTGCGGCCAACGCTGGGCGACACGTCAAAGACGCGGAAAAAGTCGGGATCCACGAAGTAGACGCCGCCAAAATCAGCGCCCTGATTGAGCTGAACGCCGAACTGGCCGCCAAAGTAATAGCTGAAGACAGCGAAACAATTGGCGGTGCGCAGGTCCTGCAGGTCCCCTCCCGTGGTGCGAGGGATTTCCTTGCCCGATTCCGTCCAGTGCGTGTCTATGGCGACAATGCGGTCGGCATTGGGATATTGCAGAGGCTTCAGCAAGACGCCATCGAGAATCGTGAACATCGACGTCGTGGCGCCGATACCGAGGGCGAGCGTGAGGACCGCGACGGCGGTAAAGCCCGGATTCTTGCGCAGCGTGCGGAGGGCGAAGCTGACGTCCTGCCAGAACGATTCGAGCAAGGGGAAAGTTCGCTGGTCATGATGAACCTCGCGAAGCCGGACTTGGCCGCCTAGCTTCAGGGACGCGACACGCTTGGCTTCCTCGGGCGACATGCCGCTTCGGACATTCTCTTCCGCGAGCAGCTCGAGATGAGATTCGAGTTCCTGGGTAAAGTCGTCGTCGAGGTTGTGCATCGTAAACAGGCCGCGAATGCGCGAGGCAACGGCTCGGAGTGAGGCGATCATTTAGCACTTCCATTCGGCGTGTGGCCGTATAGGCATGAGCACCCGTGCCATATCGGCTAACTCCGTTCGGATAGTTGCAGTACGCGCGCTACGACGCCGGAAAAGCGCTCCCACTCCTGCGTTTGCGACGCCAGTTGCTTACGTCCGGATTTCGTAATCGAGTAGAACTTCGCTTTGCGGTTGTTCTCTGAAGCGCCCCATTCGGAGATGATCCAGCCGCGCTGCAGCAGCCGGACAAGGGAGGCATAGATCGTGCCTTGGTTGATTTGAAGGACTTCCTCGCTGACTTGCTCGATGCGGCGTGCGATGCCGTAGCCGTGGAGCGGTCCCATCGCTTCGAGCGTCTTGAGGACCATCAAATCGAGAGTGCCTTGCAGGATGTCTGACTTAGGGTCGGTCATTCAAATTCTCCTGTGGTTTGCACACAGGGAGGGTACAAATTTCCCTGTGGTGTGTCAACAGGAAAAGAAGGTGCCTGAAATCGTGAGAAATCCTCGAGGCGGTGAAGGCGCCGGCCCTACATCGAACGTTTCCGGCTAAATTAAAGAAGCCCGGCGAGGCCTTGGACTCGCCGGGCGCTTACGTTGGAAGGAAAATGTTTTTCGGTTATTGCGGATCGCCTTGGGTCTGCTTCTGCGACGTGGGCACCTGCTTGGCCGCAACGTCGGCCTGGGAAGGCGAAGCGTTCACGTCGGTTCCGGGGCGCTGATAACGCGTGAGGTACGGTTCAAACGGCGTAACCTCAAACGGCATCTTTTCGCGCGCCGAGATGAGCGTGACCGGCTTCGGCTTGAGCAGCGAGATGTCGTCGTCCCACGGATCGAGCTTGATGCGCGAGCCGATGGGAAGCGCCGCAATCTGGTCGAGATTGTCTGGTTTGAGCGCAGGGGAGTTGGCGACCAGCGCGTCAAAGGCGGCGACGCGGTTGCCGAGCCGCGGATCGATCAATGCGGGCAGAGCCTTCGAGTCCGCGTCAAGCTGCTTGAGGAAGAGGCCTGCGCTGCCCAGCTTGTCCTTGTAGATCGAATTCTTCAGGAGCTCGACGGCTTTCTGAGCAGCTTTCTGCATGTCGCTGGGCGTGTCCTGGAACGAGAAGTGGCTGAGCGCTTCGACCGTCGAGACGTTGGTCGTATCGTTGAAGCCCCACTGGTCGGTCGAGGGCTTGGTTACCATGATGTCCGCGAGTTCCTGCGCGAGAACGGTGGCAAGGCTGCCGTCGTCCGGTAGAGCATCGAGCAAACCGCGGCTCACAACGATCGTGTGGCCGACTTCGAACGCTTCGAGCGTGCCGGTGAGAAGCACGCGGCAGTGAACTTCAGGCTCGATGTCGAGATTGTTGCCCACTTCGATGTTGTTCACGTACGCCTCGAGCACTTTATCGACGTCTCCCGGCGGCGCGAGCAAGCCGTCACGCTGCAGGCGATCGAGAACGTTAGTTTCGGCCTGATGCTGCCATTCGCGTTCGGCTTCGATGGGAGAGCGGTCGGTCTGCGAATCGGTCTGGCCTTGAATGGCGCCGGGCGCTTCGACAGTGAGTTCGGTTAATTCCTGTTGATGGCTGGCGTTCTTCAGATCGTAGCCCCAGAGGCGGGTCTGCGACTTGAAACGGATGTGGTTGCCGAGGATGTCGCGCTGATTGGATTCCTGGCTGAAGACGTAAGCCGGGAGCCAGAGGCCGGGCTGCATGTTCATGCGCCAGCTATCGAAATGGAGATTGTAGCCGTTGATGCCCTGGATCGGCGTGAAGACGCCGTTGAAGCGAACGATCGTGAAATTTTGGTCTTCGGCCCAGATGCGTCCCTTGAAGCGGCCGCGGCCTGATTTGGGAAGCGGCGTCAGGTCAAAGACGAGGCAGCGCACGCTGCCGAGAAATTCGGTGCGGATGTAGTCGAATTGATAGTGCTGCCGGTCGAAGCCGTTGGTATCGATGTAGACCATCTGCAGGAAGCCGGCGGGTACATAGTCCGAAGTGAAGTAGCTGCTGAGGTGAGAGAGCGGATTGAACTGATCAAGGGCGCTCTTGCCCTTTTTGTCGCTGAGCATCGAGTTGTCAACGACGCCGGTGGCCAGGTTTGCCTGGCCGAGATAATAGTGGTCCTTCACAGGAACAGCGCCCATATCCGGGTCGGGCTTCATGTCCTGAATATAGGTCTCGATAATCGGCGTGTAGTGCCGAATCGTCGCGACCTCGTCGTGCTCGCGTGCGATGATTCGGTCAATCGCCTGATTGACGGTGGTAACCTGTCCGGAAGCGGAGCCGGATGATTGCGCTTGAGCCTGGTCAGCCGCAGGCGCCTGTGCCTGTGGCTGGTCAGCCGCAGGTGCCTGCGCCGCAGCGGTAGCTGCGAGCGCGCCAACCAGGATAAGAGTTGAAGATAGGTTTCTCCAGATGCGCATAACCCCTATTCCCCTTTCAATACGCCAATTCGCATTTCATGCGAACGTTCGCTGTCGTGTCGACGGGCTGCCCATCGTTCGTGGCTGGATGGAAACGAATTTGGCGCGCGGCTGATTCCGCCGCTTCATCTAAACCATAGCCCAATCCCTGAACGACGCGTGCAACCCTAACTTCCCCCGATGCCGAGAAAACAACCTGAAGTACAACGTCTCCTTCAATCTTCTTTTCGCGTGCTTCCTGCGGATACTGCGGTTTTGGAACGAACAAGATCTCCATCGGCTTGTAACGATCGGTCGGAGCGGACGTTTGCTTCACGCCCGGGCCGCCCGCCGTAACGGCCCCGAATCCACCTTGCTCAATCGCGCCGTGTCCGGATGAAGGTGCACCCTTCGCGACTTGATCGCCGAAACCGGTGCTGGCGACAATTCCTCTGGAACCCTTTGCGCCGCCGGTGCCGTTGCCGTAGCCCGGGCCGGCGGGCAGATCGAAGCTGCCCATTGCGTTCATGTTTGGAGCGCGCGTCTTATTATGGTTATCGGGGACGCTCTGGGGATCACCGAAGCCGCCGGTCTGAACGAGCTCGCGGGGTTTCTTGAGCGTTGGAATCGCCGAACTTCCCAAAACCTGGTCCGGGATCTTCTTCGCTGTGTCAATCGTCGGGGCGTTGTCCTTCCTCTCGATCGTTTGTTTCTTGATTGGAGATGAGATGACAGGGTCGTAGAGCTTCGGTTTCGGAACTTCCATCGCCACTTCCACCGGTTTCGGCTTCGGCGGCTGCTTCACGACGACCTTCTTCACTACGGGCTTCGGCTGAGGCTTCCATGGCCTGACGATAGGCATCGCGATGGGCGTTGCCCAGTCTTTAGCGACGACGACGAGCCTCTGGGGCATGAAAATCGGAATAATAAGGATGGCCGCCAAAGTGAGGCATTCGAGCCCGAAGCCAGCGCCGAATGCACGGGCGCGGGAGGGTCCATCGGGCAAAATGGACTCGGAGAATACGGGTCTGTTGTTCGGTTTTGGCGACATCTCTACCCCACTGTCCGATTAATTGTGCGCAGAGAAAAGGAGGGCGCACAGTATTTTAGTACTAGACAACAGGGCTGGGTTGAATAGGACCGAAGTACCATTCTACACCTGGGTGTTGAACTCGCCAACTTCCCTTGAGTTGCGGCCAAGGTTGGCCGTGGAACGTAACATACGCCCCCTATAATGAACCTGTGAATACAGCAAAGTTACCAAAGCCTCGAAGTAAAAGGACTCAATCAGAAGAACAGAAAGACCCGCGCCTCAAAGCTCGGTGAAAAAGAAATTTCGGTTAGGTGGGTGGGATGGGCCTAACCGAGTACAAGGGTGGGATGCAGCCGTGGCCAGGTTGGCTGCATCCCGATTTAAGTGCTTTTACTGCTTACTGCTGCGGTTGCACGACGACGTACAGTGACCCGCCTCGTTGAGCGTCAAAAACCAAGAGCAGAATCGGCTGATTGCCCGCGGCGGCGATGGCCTGACGATAAGACTCAACGCCAGTAACGGGCTTGTGATTCACTTCCTCGATTACGTCTCCCTTGTCGAGGTTCGCTGCGGCAGCGGCGCTATCGGGATCGACGGAGGTGATTACAACTCCCTGCGTTCCCGAAGGCAACTGCAGCCGCTGGCTGAGATCGGGAGTCAAAGCCTGAACCTGAACTCCCTTGAGACCACCGGTGCTGTTTTCGCTTCCCTGATTGGGCGTCGTGTTGTTGGCGTGATCTTCCGGATATTGGCCGAGCGTGACCGGAATCGTCTGCGTCTTGCCATTACGCGAGACATCTAGGTTTACACTTGTGCCGGGCTGCGTCTGCGAAACGCGGAGCCGTAGGTCGTTAGCTGAAGTGACGGGCTGGCCATTGAGCTTCAGGATGACGTCGCCCTGCTTGATTCCCGCCTTCGCGGCCGGCGCGTCGGATTCTACTTGCGCCACGAGAGCGCCGCCCGGTCCGCTAACGCCGAACTGCTTCGCGAGCGCTTCGGTCACATCCTCAGGATACAAGCCGAGGTATCCACGAAGAACCTTGCCGTGAGCAACCAACTGCTCCATGACGTTGTGAGCCATGTTGATCGGAATCGCGAAACCGATTCCTTCATTACCGCCTTGGCCGCCGAAGCCCTCACCGTTTGAAAGAATCGCCGTGTTAATCCCGACCAGATCGCCGTGCAAGTTGACGAGCGCGCCGCCGGAGTTGCCTGGATTGATGGACGCATCCGTTTGAATGAAATCTTCATACTGCTCAATCGTGCCGCCTAAACTGCGGCCCGTGGCGCTGACGATACCCATCGTGGCAGTTTCGCCAATGCCGTAAGGATCGCCAACCGCGAGTACGAGGTCTCCGACGTGTAGATCCGAAGAATCGCCAAGTTTCATCGTCGGCAGATCCGTCGCGTTGATTTTGAGCACGGCGATATCCGTATTCGCGTCCGTGCCGACGACCTTCGCGGTGAACTCGCGCTTATCGGCGAGATCGACCTTGATGTCCGTGGCGCCATCGACCACGTGATTGTTCGTGAGGATCGTTCCATCGGAAGTGACGATCACGCCCGAACCGAGACTCGTTTCGCGCTCGCGCTGCGGCGCCATCTGCCCTGAACCCTGATCGCCAAAGAACTGTTGAAAAAAGGGGTCGTTGAAAAAGGGCAATGTCTGCTGCCGCTGCTTCACAACTTTGGAAGAATTGATGTTAACGACCGCCGGCAATACCGGTTTGAGAACCGAAGCGAAACCGTTTGAAAGACTGCTCAGGGGAACCGGTGTCGCGTTGTGCTCGACAGTAACCGGCAAACTTTCCGCGCCGACAATCTCGCGCCCTGTCCAATGACGAAGTCCGGAGGCGAGAAAAACACCTCCAATCAAAGCCGCGATAACCACAGCTGTGGCCACCCAGCGGCGAACATGAATCTCACCACCATTCATGGCTGCCTCTCCTTTGTAGCATCCTGTTCTGAATCTTTATTAGCGATCATTCGTGATTGCGCGACCTAATAAAGGCCGACCCCGCCTGCGCGACCGCAGCCAGGACCTATGAGCTATTGGACGCGGCACACAGAAATATGTATCGCAGGGCGAACAGAGGAGGCCTGCTTAGCCAGCAGGCGGCACGGTTACTACCCCGAGGAGAATTCCCTTCTCCAAGAACGAAGGTTCCGGGTAGAACCCAAAAAACCGTTGCGTCCGGCCCTTGCGAATAGCGCCCCAAGCCGGTCGCCCACCTTTTTATTATACCCCAATTCGACTTTTACATTTCTGCATGCCTGGCGAGCGCTGAATCGCAGAATTCCGACCATTTTCTTCGAGCAGTTTCAATCGAGCGCAAGACGCCGGACCTAAATCTTTCGGTACTAAACAATTCCTCAACCGTCCTTCGCGCTTCCGCGCCGAGCCGCGCAGCTGTCTCCGGCTCTCGCAACAATTGCCAAGCGAAGGAGCGCAGTTCGAGCGGCTCATTGGAGAGAAATCCGTTAATGCCGTTGCGAACGGGAGAAGTAGGGTGACAGTTTCCCAAGACGGGCAAACCGGCCGCCATTGCTTCCAGCGTAGCCATGTTGTAGCCATCTTCCAACGACGGTTCGGCGGTGTGAATAAAGAAGCGGTGCCGCCGGAAGATCTCTTTCAAATCATTCCAATCGCGTGCCGGATGTACACCGGGAAGATCGTCGTTGTGTCCCACGAGCGTGACAGGCAATCCGGCAAAGGCCTTTTCATGGAAGTCCCAATTCAGCGTGCGCGTTTTCAGGCGAATTTGATTCGCCACACGCAGCCCGCGAGCCAAATCCCCTGAATGGGCCGGATAATCGGCGGGATCGGCGGAGAGCGGCACGACATCTTCATCGAGGCCCCACGAACGTCCCTTCAAATGCGAAACGGCCATGACGTGCGCTCCGATCATGAGCACGTATTGCGAAACCGCCCGGCGGAGTTCGTCAGGAGGAGTCGTCGTGCGCTGATCGAGAATCATGCCGTCGAGCGTGCCATGAATCACAAGCAGGCGCGGGCCTTCGAGAGATTTCACGTCGAGTAGATCGCTGAGATTGTGCGCGATGATGCAGTGGTAGCGTTCGCGAGCGGCGAGGACGTCCGGCAGGCGCACGCAACGCGCGTTTGCGGGGACTGGCCGCATCGCCGTATCCCAATCGCTTGTAGGGCGCCCGGGCAGGCCGACAATCACGTCGAGCGGACGATCGATTGCGCGAAGCTGATACACCCAGGCTTCGTGGCAATCGAAAACCAGGAGACGCCCGTTCGATGGCGATTCGTTCATTTAGGCGCAGCAGCAAAGCAAACAAAGATGTGGATTGTTCGAAAGGGAAAGCGGGTCGCGCCGGTTGGCGCGGAGGGAAACCCAACAGCGCGACTATATCACGGGTTTATCGGCAAGCGCGGCGGACAAGACCGAATCGTTAAGTGAAGATCACGAGTTCAAGCGCCGAATCAATTCCTGCAGACGAGCTCTATCGGCAACACCCATCTCTGTGAACTCCACTCCCATCCCTTTGCCGGCGTTGGAATAGCGCACGATTCCTTCAATCCGCATCTCGCCTTCGGGAAGCGAGAACAAGAGCTGAATCGGCGAGCCCTTCGACAAAGGAGTACTCGTGGAAATAAAAACCCCGCCGGCGCTCAGATCACGGACGCGCGAGACAACAGGCGCACCCTGCGTGCGCCATGCAACCCAAACTCCTTTTGAAATTTCGACGCGCGGATCGCGGCGATTTTCGGGGCCCTGACGTTTCGTATGCATCTGAACTGATTCAACTCCAAAGCGCAGCTCTTATGAACAGACTTTGGCGCGGCCCGCCTGCCTGGAGTGCTTATCGATGAGTGAACTATAGCTGCATTTGAATCAATTCGTAAAGCCTGAGGCTCGGACAACGCGAACAGAAACGGCTGCGCGCGTAGTACGTTCGTAACATTGAC
>DATEME010000533.1:0-3327 GCA_035275865.1 Candidatus Acidiferrales bacterium
CGTGGATCTCTTAATGGCAGCGCCCGCCGCATGAACCCAAAATTTGCAGATGTTTCAGAGCAATCTGGGTACAGATATCGCTGGTCGCTCCGGATTCTGATTCTTGCCATCCTCGGAATCTGCCTGCTTACGCTTTATCCCTTCCAGGTCGATCTGCATTCGCATCCGGGCACAAATCCGCTTCGATTGGTAGGCTGGGCAAAGGCGGCGGGGATTCGCGATGCGCTTCTCAACGTGCTGCTGTTCATGCCGTACGGGTTCGGCCTTGCGGGACTGCTACGCAGGCGAGGCCTCTCGCGGGTTACTACCGCCGTGATCACTCTGGCGGCCGGAGCGCTGCTTTCTTACAGCGTCGAACTGGCACAGTTTTTTATTCCCGGCCGCGACTCCGGTTGGGAGGACGTTCTTACGAACTCGACGGGTTCGCTCGTGGGATGCCTATTCTTCTACGCCTGCGGATTACCTCTGCTTTGGGTCATTCAATCGTCGGAAGCGGCCATCGAAAGATTTTCAACGGGAAGAAACGTCGCAATCATCCTCGCATGTTATTTCACCGTGTGGTGCGTCGTCTCGGCGCGATTGGAAAAGATGGCCGGAGTACGAGATTGGGATGCAGTGACGTTTCTCAGCGTCGGCAGCTTTGCCAACCCGTGGAGCACGCACACATGGAAAGGGACGATGTCCGCGCTGGAATTCTGGGATCGCGCGCTTCCCGGCGATCTGGCTTCGCGAATTACCGCGTCCGCCGTTTCGAATGCCAGCCCGGGTTCCATCGCGTCATATCGCTTTTCGGGCGCCGCTCCTTTTCAGGACCTGCAGCACCAGTTGCCTTCTCTGAATGTAGAGCAAATTCAGCGAACAACGCCGCCTCCGGACGCCGGCACCTGGGACGGCAACTCCTGGCTCGCGACCACGATGCCTATATCGAAATTGGTCGAGGCGATTCAGCAGTCCGGCCAGTTTTCGATTCATATCGAATTCACGCCCGCCGAAACAGGCGATATGAATGCCAGCCTGGTAACGATCGGACGAGCCGGAGAAACACCAAATCTAGAAATTCGCCAGGCTTCGGAAGCGCTGGCGTTTTGGTTTCGAAATCCGCTTGCGCCTGAGCCTTTCGATTTGGAATGGTCCATTTCGCGCGGGTGCGAACCCAACCAGCCGCGCAATGTGCTCTTCTCCTATGATGGCTCGAAGCTTTGGATGTACACGGACGGACAGCTTCGCTACGAAGGATACAGACTTGGCCCTGCAACTGCGTTGGCGCGCCTCGTGCGCGACACTCATCCGCCGGAGCTCCAGGGCTACCGATACACGTACTACGGAATTATCTTTTTTCCGGCGGGTTGCCTGCTGGGATTTATGCGGAGGAGATCGCGCGGAATCGCGAATTTACTGCTGTTGAGCCTTCTTGGCATAATTGTGCCTTCCGGAATTCTGGAAGTTTCGCTGGTGCTGAGCGGGAGCCAGCCGATTTCGGCGGGCGATTTGTGCCTTGCCGTTATTATGTCTGCAATCGGAATGATTTGGATCAACGTAGAAGGCAGTGTTCCGAAAGCACTGCCGAAAAATGTTGCTTAATGCGAGCCGGAACCGCCCGCGTGAGGAAATAGAGTGGATCAAGCGAACATCGTAATCATTGGCGGCGGCGTGATCGGCTGTGCGATTGCGCGCGCCGTTTCGAAGAAGTACAGCGACGTTTTCGTGCTCGAATCGCTTCCGAAGCTCGGTATGTTAACGAGCACACGCAACAGCGGAGTGATCCATTCGGGTATTTACTACACGCAGGGCTCTTTGAAGGCGAAGCTTTGCGTGCGAGGCAATGTTCTCACTTACGAGTTCTGCAAGGCGCACGGCGTTCCGTTTCGGAATTGCGGGAAAATCGTTGTCGCGCCCTCGGAGGATGGTCACGGGCTCGAAACGCTAAAGAAAAATGGAGAAGCGAACGGCGTCCAAGGACTACGCATTATCGATCGCGCCGCATTTCGCAAGCGCGAACCCCACGTCGAAGGCCATGCCGCGCTCGAAGTGCCATCGACCGGAATCCTCTCGAGCGAGGATCTTGTGAAAGCGTACGCGCGTCTCGCGACAGATCAAGGCGCGCACATTGTGACGAATGCGAAGGTAGAGAAGCTGGAGCCGACGGCCGCAGGAGTCCGCGTGGAAAGCTCAGCAGGAGAGATCGAGGCCCGCTGCTTGATTAACAGCGCCGGCCTTTATGCGGACGAAATCGCCGCGATGCTGGGGTCCAAAATGGCGGCGCACAAGATTTATCCCGTTCGCGGCGAATATTGCGAGTTCGTGCGCGCGCGGCAGGACTGGGTGCGGGGCCTCGTGTACCCGATGCCGCATCCGAAAGGACTCAGCCTCGGCCTGCATTTGACCAAGACGCTTCACGGCACCGTGTTGTTGGGCCCCACTGCGCGATACGTGGACGACAAAAACAACTACGAAAAGAACCGCGATTCCGTCGAAAAGTTCGTCGAGGGAGCCAAGGGGCTCTTGCCCGAGGTAACAAAGGAAGATCTAGTGCTCGCTTATTCCGGGATTCGACCCAAACTGACGGCTCCGGGCACGGCCACCGGCGGTCACGATTCCAAGAGCGCTCCAGACTTTATCATTCAGCGCGATCCGGATTTCCCGAGGGTGATTCAGCTGATCGGAATGGAATCACCGGGGCTCACCTCCGCAGGGGCTATCGGGGAGTATGTAAGCGGAATGACCGACGAAATCTTGGCCTAGCCTTTGCCAGGGCGTTTGCGCCGCTAGAACTCTTCGTCTTCCACAGGCTTCAGCCTACGAATTTTAATGTTCATTCGAAAATCGCGGCCGCGAACATCTGCCAGGATAGCCTTGCGCGTTTCGCGCGGCAGCATTTCGGGGCTTGCGACCCCAGCAAAGCCTTTCGGAGAGTGCTTAATAAAAAGGGCGGCGAGATGCGCCGTCGCGTATGAAATCGGCGTGGCGACCATTCCACGTTGCCTTACTTTATATAGCGTCGGGAAAGTCACGTCCCAACGAATCAGCAACGGCTGGTCGGCTTTCACTCCCTTTATGAGAACGGCCGCGGCGAATCGGGCATTTTCCAGGATTCCAGCGCGGATTAGCTTCGCTACCTGTCGTGGCGTGGGCGGCGCTGGAAATCGCTTGCGAACCAGCCCTTGCGAGCGATTCAGCCTTCCTTGTCTGTACCAACGCCGTAACTTCTCAAAATCGTTTCCGCCGATTTTCGCGTCCACATTTCTGACTTCGATCGAATAGGGCAGCATGCAGACTTCGTCCTGAGCCGCCAGATAAACGGGAGCAGTACCGATTGGCCTCGGAAAA
>DATEME010000534.1:0-1742 GCA_035275865.1 Candidatus Acidiferrales bacterium
ATCTTGTGGAAGTGAAGACGCCGGCCGAATCGACCGGGCCTTGGGACTACTACAAGATCTTAGCGACGATCCCGGGCGATCAGGCTTTTCGCCCGGCCGGCGAAGATGGATGTCCTCTGATTAAGCGGTGAAATCAGGGCGCGCACCGAACCTCCAGAACCTCACCACTGAACGCGATATGCCTGACAATGCGAATGTCCGAAAGTGGCACCGATGTATGGTCCGGCCGTGCGTCGCAAGAGAACTGTCGAGTTGTTGGTAGCGGTCTTGCATCTATGTATCCGGCCTTTGATTGAAGCATCTGCTTCGAGCCACCATGGATATCAGCGCGCGTGCGACCTCATTAACGGAAAGGCCTCATTGGGCCGTCGGTGCCATCAGTTTTCGCAGGCGCCGGGAAGACCGAACCTCCATCTCCTCTCATTCTCTCGCAGACCTCGGTGGACACCGGCGCTGACTGCGCCGGTTTGACGATTACGCAACTTGAAGCTTGCTAGCCTCAAAACCTCGACCACGTGCCAGTACGCTCCAGGCGATGCGAGCGAGCTTATTGGCAAGGGCAATTGCCAGCACGTTGTGGTGCAGCCGTTTCTTGGCTGCCTCGATCCAACGTTTGAGTCCGTGGCGCTCCCAGCTTTTGGGCTTGATCAGCACAACCCATGCGGCCTGAACGAACAGGACACGCAGGTAGCGATTACCGCGTTTCGATATCCTGCCGAGGATGGTGCGATCGCCGGTCGACATCTGTCTCGGGACGAGCCCCAACCACGCGGCAAAATCGCGACCTTCGGAGAAAGCGTCGCCACTGCCAATCGCAGCCACCATGGCGCTGGAGATGATTGGTCCGACACCGGGCACGCTCATCAGGCGTTCACATCCCACGTCCTGTCGGGCCAGAGTTGTGATCTCGTCTGATAAGTGATCGATCCGTTCGTCGAGCCGGCGCCAATCTTCGGCGAGCCCTTCGATGACACGCACCATGCGGGGTGACAGCACATCGGGTGGTGTGGCGAGGATGCGCGGCAACTCGGCACGCAAGAACCGAAGACCCTGCCGGACGGTAACCCCGCGCTCCAGCAGGAAGGCGCGGATTTGATTGATGATGCCGGTGCGCTGACTGATCAGTCGCTCGCGCACCCGGTGCAGCGCCTGTAGGTCGAGTTGATCGGCAGTCTTGGTCGCCACGAACTTCATGGTCGGGCGCTGCACCGCCTCGGCGATTGCTTCAGCATCGCGGAAGTCGTTCTTCTGTCCCTTCGAGTACGGCCGCACATACTTCGCAGGCATCAGCCGGGCGTCATGACCAAGTGCCTTGAGCTTGCGACTGAGGTGATGCGCACCGACACAGGCCTCCATGCCGATGAGGCACAGTGGCAAATTAGCCAGCCGGATTTCCAGCTGACCACGCGACCACTTCTGCCGCAGTACGATGGCGCCGCGATCATCCTGGCCAACGATGTGGAATGAGTTCTTACCGATATCGATGCCGATTACAGCAATTGCACTGTTGAGATTGTGGGACATGGGCGTGCTCCTTGTCTTTGGCGCCCCTTGCCAGATTCGCAGCTGGCGGGGCAGGAGCACGGCCGGACCATCCCATTAACGGAAGTCGCGCGATGTCCGCTATGAGTCCGCTATTCTGGCGACAAGCGGACCTAAGTCTGACATAGGCTGAAGACCGCTGTTGACCCTACTGTATGGACCGGCCGTGCGTTGCAAGCCGGATGTAAACGGACGGAGAT
>DATEME010000535.1:0-2934 GCA_035275865.1 Candidatus Acidiferrales bacterium
GCGCAGCACCGTGGCGCTCGTGAAAATCCTTTCGAAACGCCTTTGGCAAATCACGCCCGAGTACGTGAACGCAGCGCCTGATCCGACGGCCATGCTGGAAACCGCGGACGCCGCGCTGGTGATCGGCGATCCCGCGCTTCGCGTGGCTCTCAAAATGTCCGCGCTCGCCGCAAAGTCGCCCAGCAGCGATAATTGTTGCAACGGCGATCCCGAAGATATGCCCGTGCCCGGCGTCGATACGCTTTTCGTTTACGACGTGGTGCATCAGTGGCGCGAAATGACCGGCAAGCCGGCCGTTCTCGCTATCTGGGCGGGCCGCCGCGACGCGATCACGCCGGAAGTCGTTGCAGATTTCCAGACGTCCAAGGCGTTCGGCCTCGAACACATTCACGACATTGCAGAAGGCGCCGCGCTGAAACTGGATCTACCACCATGTCCGCTGGCGAAATACCTCCGCCAGAATATCCAGTTCGATCTCGATGAAGAAAAGCAGGAAGGCCTGCGCCTCTTCTACCAAATGGCCGCCGAAGACGGCCTGATCCCCGCCGCGCGCCCCATCGAATTTACAGAAGCTCCCGCAGCAATTGCGGCTCGCAAACAAGCCTAGACCTAAGCTTTCCGCGGGCATGTTTTCATGTAAACTAAGAAACTTGAAATATGGGACTGACGCCGCAAGAAGCTCTCGACCTCTTTAACTCCGATGACCTGATCGGCATCGGCATGGCCGCCAACGAAGTGCGCCGCAAGAAGACCGACCCGCGCGTCGCGACCTATCAGATCGACCGCAACATCAACTACACGAATTTCTGCACGGAATATTGCTCGTTCTGCGCCTTCTATCGGCCGCTTGGCGCGAGAGATGGCTACATCCTGCCGCTCGAAACCATCTACAAGAAGATCGAAGAGATGCTCGAGCTGGGCGGCACCGGCGTGCTGCTGCAAGGCGGGCTGCATCCCGATTTGCGCATCGAGTTCTACGAAAACATGCTGCGCTCGCTCAAAGAACGCTTCCCGCAGGTTCATCTGCACTGCTTTTCAGCGCCGGAGATCACCTGCATCGCCGAAGTTTCCGGCCTTTCGCTCCCTGACACCATCGCGCGCCTCCGCGACGCCGGCTTGCAGTCCATCCCCGGCGGCGGCGCCGAAATACTGGACGACGAAGTGCGCTCGCGCATCTCGCGCCTGAAGTGCGCCTCCGACGAATGGGAAGCGACGCACCGCACCGCTCACGCCCTCGGCATGCGCACCACGGCGACGATGATGTTCGGCTGCGGCGAGGAATATCGCCATCGCGTGAATCACCTCGAGCGCCTGCGCCGCATTCAGGAAGACACGGGCGGCTTCACCGCGTTCATTCCGTGGATTTTTGCGCCGGAAAATACGCCGCTCGGAAAGAAAGTGCAGGAGACGACCGCGTTCGACTATCTAAAGACGCTCGCGATCAGCCGGCTTTATCTCGATAACATCGACCACATTCAATCGAGCTGGCTCACGCCGGGAATCAAGATCTGCCAGGTCGGTTTGCAGTTTGGCGCTGACGACGTGGGCAGCATCCTCATCGAAGAAAATGTTGTCTATGCCGCGGGCGTCCGCAATCGCACCAATGAGAGCGAACTTCGCCGCATCATCAGCGACGCAGGCTACATCCCCGCCCAACGCGACACGCTCTATCGCTCGTATATCTGGAAGCCGGCCGCGCTGCAAAGCCAGGCCGCCTGATTTCTACTTTTCCGATTCACACACCGATCCCATAATTCCCGATGCGTAAGAAACAGGACGCTCAATCGGCACTTGCGGGTTGACTGAGGTAGGCGCTCGCACTATCGTTTGAGTTACGGGGAAGGTAGCTAGGAGCAAGGAATGACGGTCGAGCTGAAGCCAGAGCAGGAACGGATCATCGAAAAGGCTATACAGGCTGGCCTCATACGCGCGGCCGGCGACGTCGTGGAACTTGGAGTTGAGGCCATTCGGCAGCAGCTGGAAGCGCTTGTCGTCTCCGGCAGCGCGGCGAACGCTGACGAATGGTCCAGGGAACTTCATGCCTGGGTGAATAGTCACTCGACGACCGCACCCTTACTGTCGGACGACGCGATAAGTCGGGAATCCATCTACGGTGGGCGCGGCCAGTAAATGGCCGTTCTCGTCGACACCAACGTCCTGTTGCGCTTATTGCAGCCGCATCATCCGCACGCGCATATGGCCCAGAAAGCGCTCGATATTCTTCGCGCGAGACGTGAACCGCTGACGATTGCATTTCAGAATCTGGTGGAATTCTGGGCTGTAATAACGCGCCCGTTGGCGGATAACGGTCTAGGTTTCACCACTGAGGAGGCTGTGGCAGAGATAGGTGCGTTGAAGCGCTTTTTCGTCCTGTTGCCGGAACTCCCATTGCAACGCGAATGGGAGCGTCTGGTCGTCACATACGGCGTTTCCGGCAAGAACACTCACGATGCCCGGCTGGCGGCGGCAATGGCGGTGCATAGCGTGAACAGCATCCTGACATTTAACACACACGACTTTGCCCGATATGCGGGCATTTCGGTCCTCGATCCGCGGACTCTGAGCTGAGCAGACAAAAGTTCCCGGCATCCCTTGCGCAAGTGCTTACAGGCAATATCGTATCGTTAATCTAGAATCTAGGGCGAGGGTCTTCTCGAAGAAATCAGCGGAAAAAAGCTCGTCAGAGCTCGTCGATCTGCAGGATGACGGTTGCGCCCTCGAGCAAATCCAAGGGCTCCGCCGGAACGAGCACGCCGCGCTCAAACCGCGCTCGAATCCGGCGAGGTTTTGACGCCCGCGCCTGAATATCTGTCGGGGTATTTCCCGCTGAACGCGGTCCGGCAGCAGCCTCTTTGCGAATTTCGCTCCTTACTCCCGCGCCCTGATCCAGCGCGACATTCGCCAGCGCGTCCGCCTCGCGATTCATTTCGCGGC
>DATEME010000536.1:0-1530 GCA_035275865.1 Candidatus Acidiferrales bacterium
AGCTGCAGCTTCAGGCAGGCCGCAGGCGCGCCCAAAGCCGTTTGCTGGGTCGGCGACAACGACGTGACCGAGTCCCTCCTCAGTCAGGGCTGGGCCGAGCTTGCCGAGGGTGTAACAGAGGAAAGCTATGTCGAAGCCGAGGCGTCGGCACGACGCATCAAGGCTGGCATTTGGGGAGACGGTCCGCCATAGCGCCTCGAGGGGGGCATCGTGTCGAAGCGCCTGGGCTCGCCCTACGTCAGCGGCCGCACGCGGCACTGGCTCAAGTTCAAAAACCCGGCGGCGCCGGCGGTGAAGCGCGAAGCGGAAGAGGATTGGGGGAAGCGGAGCTGGAAATGACCAATGATGAGAAGCCGTGGCGTATCGCAGACCTCCTATCAGACCTCACATTCGTGCCGTTGGACAACGGAATGGAGAGAGCGACGAAAACGGAGTCCAGATCCTGAGACAAAACGGGCGATACTGGATCATGACCCACAATGGTCCGCAGTGGAGCGACATTGGCGAGAAGGACGTCAATCCCGCTCTGGATCATCTGTTTGGAGAGCAAGAGCGGTGACGGGTGACCGATGCCAGGCGACTCAGATGATTAAAAGCATTGAGAATTTCATTGAAGCGGTTCGCGCCGACTCGGCATCCTGGATTGCGCATCGGAGCCTCCATCGTTGCCCCATCTTAATCCGATTTCATGAACGTTGCTTCCCGGCATGCGGATAGAGATCGAACCGCGGTTCGCCGTGCACTTCCAGCAATTTGGCGAGCAGCGGATCATCGTGAAGCGCGTTGACGCTCGGCCTGCCGTCATAGGTCGGTTCGGGGCAGCTTTGGTTGGGCTTCGGCTTGTCGTCGTCGGCCGGCGGGGTCTCATCGATCATGCGTTCCCCGCATTGCAGCGTTTTCGGCCACATGCGGATGGAACGGATTTTCCCGGGGTTCGAGCCGATAGGATCGAGCATCAAAGGGCCGAGTTGAGCCTTGTTGCGCGCGCGCCGCTCAATCGAGCGGCTGGCGGTTAACACACTGCCCTCATCCTCGGCCCGAAACACGATGATCCGTTGGGACTCGCAGGACGTTTCACACATGAAGACATAGCCAACCACACCGAGCAGCTCGAAAGTTGCCTGCATTTCGACAAGCGATCCCAGATCGCGGATCACGTCGTGATTGCCGTCCGCTTTAACCACGAACCACAGCGCAACGAGCTGGCCGCCCTGCATCAACATCTTTTCCGCCGCGTACGAGGCCTGCTCGATCAGTGCATGCAAATCGATCCTGCTCATGAGATTCCAAATTTTTTGATCGCGCAACTCTATGTAGTTGCGGGGAGAACTGTTTTGTTATTTGCTACCATTGATTTGCTCTTTCGTGCCGTGCTCGGGAGTCGTTCCGATGTCGTCAACGCGCGCGACGAGCTTGCCGGCGAGGCGCGCAAGGAAGCGCGCAAGCCGCGTGAAACATCGAAGCCGCCGACCGAGCGCCGGCAGCGTGCGCAGCCTTCCTCCTGGACGCGCTCGCCCGCGGCCCTAGGCA
>DATEME010000537.1:0-2782 GCA_035275865.1 Candidatus Acidiferrales bacterium
GGATAGCCGAATGTGACGATGACATCCACATTGGCGGCCTTGAGCTCGGCTGCGAGGCCGTCGAGTCGCTCGGGGCGCGCGTCGGCCGATCGCTGCACGAAAACGAGGTTCTGGCCGTCGACGAAGCCGTGCGCGGCCAGAGCGGAGAGAAAGGTCTGCCGACGTTTGTCGGCCGCGCCCATCGGGGCGCCGCTGACGAGCAGCCCCACGCGATAGATTTTCCTCGGCTGCTGCGCGCGCGCCGCGAGCGGCCACGCGGCAGCTGCGCCGCCGAGCAGCGTGATGAAATCGCGTCGTCTCAGGGCTAGCATGGGCTACTCCGTGCAGCCGGTTTCCCGCACCCTCAGCCTAGCACGGCGGGACCGGCCGGTCCTTGGGGCAACCCTGAATCGTTCTGGATCGGCGGGGAGGGGGCACCGGTTGGCAATCAGCAAGACGCCAGCCGCGCGCGTGGTGCGCAAGAATTGGGACGGGTGAGCGGCTGCGCCCGCGCCCCCCACGGTCAAGCCTACCGCCAGAAGTTCTTGAACCTGTCCGGCGCCAGCTCGGTATACCGCACGGTGTGCTGGATGTTTTTGTGTCCCAGCCATGCCTGCAGTGCCCGTGTGTCGTGGCCCGCGGTCGCCAGGGCATAGCCGCAGCCATGGCGCAGCATGTGCGGATGTATCGGGAATTGCATCTTGGCCCGAGCCCCGATCCGACCGAATAGCGCATGGAAGGCTTTGGGCGTCATCGGCCCGTCTCGCTCGGTCATAAAGACGTGCGAGGATGGCCCCTGTTCGCGCTGCAGGCGTCGCAGGGCGCGTATCTCGTCACAGTGGTCAAACGTCTTGCGCGATTGGAATTCTGTGCCGGTTCTGGTAGAAGGAAAAGGTGGGGGCACTTCGCAACGTCAGAGGAGTTCCTCTGCCATGTGTGACTACAGTCTCCACCACGTCAAATCTCGGCCTGCCAAGGTCGGTGACAAGCTTAGGACAGTGAACTTCAACACTGGTACTCGAGGGTTTGCTGCGCCGGAGGATTCCACAACGGCGGTGTGCGTTCTTCCGGGAACGGAGCTTGCTTTTTCGGAAGACGTCAAATGCGCCGCTGCAGCCTTTGGCTTCTCCTCGTGGCAGACGAAAACGGTAAACTTCAGGACGGCGATCTTTCGGCAGGTCAACAAGGACGTTCCGCGGGTGCATCATGACGCACTCGAATTTCCGGATGCCACCTGTGTTCTCCTGACAGAGTTACGCGAGGGTCAGGAGGCAACGGTGCTTCAACTTCCGGCACAGCCAAAAACGTCAGCCGAGGAAGCAGCCCAGAAGCGCGTCACTTACGTGGGCTGACGCTCGCCGATCATCCGGAATAAAACCACTAGCCGCCCGGCGCTGCGGCGAGCGGCGACGTGGTAGCCGCGGCCTACCCCGCGGAGGCCGACAGGCGCTGGTGGGGCCAAGAGGAGCGAGGCGGTCAGGGGCAAAATTTGCCAATCTCAGCGATGCTGCTGGATCATCAGCAGCGTCCGCGCGGAGATGCATGCCGAGATAAGCCGACGAGGCAGGCCGACAGTGCCGCGAAGAACTCCAACAGCTTCGCTCGGGTGATCTGCTTACGGATCACCACCGCGCCAGCGGCGTCCACGCCGCGGATTTGAAAAACGGACTTCGCGATATCGAGACCGATCGTTCTAACCTTGCCCATGGACGGCTCCCCTCAAGTGGTTCGTTTCGACGCAACCACCCTATGGCACATTGAGCAGAGTGGGCGCCGTCCACAGCATCAGACTCGGCAAAGTCGCTAAAGCCATCTTTCGTTAAGTAAGGTATCGCATGGCAGACAACGTCATATGCCCGATCTGTAAGTCAGAGGCTGAAGCAATCAATGTCGGCCTGTTTGATGGTGTCGGGTTTCGCTGCAAAACCCATGGTGAATTTGAGGTCGCGGATAGCGCATTGGCAATGCACAAAGACACACAAGCTACTCGATGGGAGGGCGCTCTTAGGAGCGCAAAGGACAGGGCGAAGGCTACTCAGGAGACGTGGCCACGGATTACCACCTACGATTTTAGATGAGGGGCGATAACGCGCCTTCCAGAGGGTGACATCATGGGCTGCACCGACATCGCCATCATCCAGCAGTCGGCACTGCCGGCCGAGTCTCAGGTCGTGTCGTTAGCGAAGGAATTGCGCGATGAGCAGTGTTCGCTTCGACAGATATCGGCCCTGCTGGCTGAGCAGGGCTGCCGGCGGCAAGCCTTACGCTGCGAGCGCAGTGCAGGCGATGCTTGCGCGCTGAGGCCGCGCGCGCCCGCTTTGGAAAAGTCAAGGGTGCGCCTCGCGACCCGACGGGTGTGAGGTCCCGCCCTGGTGCCATCCGGTGGACCGCTTCCGTTGATGATGCGGCAAACGCCACACGGAGGGCAGTGGTATGCCAAATCAGTGAGCAACCTATTGGCGCGGGCGTGAGTTATATCGGTATGAAACCGCTTAGAGGGGTAACAATTCAATGTCCCTCTATTCAATCAACGATCCCAAGCACTGGCTCGACCGCGCTAAGTGTCCGTCCGAAAACATTTTGAATCCTTTGAATCGTTTGTGATTCAAAGTGGTGACCTGATTCGAGAGGGGCACCACCGATGTGGACGGCGAAGAACCGCGGACGTTACGACCGCAGCAAATTGCGATATCCGAGTGACCTGACCGACGATGAATGGGCGCATGTCGAACCATTGATCCCGCCCGCCAAGCGCGGCGGCAACAAGCGCCATGTCGAGGTGCGCGAAGTGATGAACGGGATC
>DATEME010000538.1:0-8866 GCA_035275865.1 Candidatus Acidiferrales bacterium
CGGTTAAAGACGGCCCGATGATTTTGAAATTCGATAAGAGGCAGGCGGACGCGCTGACGCCGTATTACGAGCAAGTGATGAAGGATGCGATAGCGGCGTACGAAAAGAAATATCAGATGACGCTGCCCGGTCCCGTGCAAGTGGAGGTTTATCCCAATCACGAGGACTTTGCCGTTCGTACGCTCGGTCTACCCGGGTTGGGCGCGCTCGGTGTGACGTTTGGCGAAACGGTGGCGATGGATAGCCCCGGGAGCGGACCGGAAGGCAGCAAACCGGGTGACAACATGTGGGCCAGCACGCTGCGGCACGAAATGAGCCACGTCTATGTGTTGACGGCGACGAATCATCGCGTGCCGCGCTGGTTTACAGAAGGACTGGCGGTG
Organism: Candidatus Acidiferrales bacterium; assembly: GCA_035275865.1. Classification (GTDB taxonomy): domain Bacteria; phylum Acidobacteriota; class Terriglobia; order Acidiferrales; family UBA7541; genus Palsa-295. The sequence continues at coordinate 384 of DATEME010000538.1, forward strand.
CATGAAGAGACGCAGGCTTCGCCGATTTGGGGCGACGCGATGACGCCGGAGATTGTGGTGGCGCTGCGGGACAAGAAACTGCTGCCTGTCGGCGATTTGGACAAAGGATTCGTTCGGCCGACGTATGAGGCGCAGGTGATCGTCTCGTATTATCAGGCCGGGAAAATTTGCGATTACATTCAGGACCATTGGGGCGCGGACAAACTGCTGGGATTCATACATTCCTACGCGAAGCCGAATATGACGGCGGAGCAGGCGTTTCAGGAAAACCTGGGAATGCCGCCCGAGGATTTCGACAAGCAATTTTTGCCGTGGATCTATGGGCAGACAGCGGCGGTAACGTCGCATTTCGACGAGTGGCGGACGAAACTGAAGGCGCTCGCGGCTGAAGCGGAGAAGAACGACTATGACGCGGTGCTGAAGGATGGCCCCGCAGTGATTCAGCTATATCCCGAATACGTTTACGACGCGAACGCGTACGAGTTCGTGGGGGCGACCGACATTGCGAAGGGAAACAAGCAGGACGCGGAAAAAGTGTTGGCGGAATACCAGACGGAGCGCGGACGCAGGCCCAATGTGCTCGAGAAGTTGGCGTCGCTGCAGCAGGACCTGGGCGACACGAAAGGCGCCGAGGCTACCTATCAAGAGATCAACGATATCGATCCGCTGATCGATACGGATTACCACACGAAGTTCGGCCACTTGCTAATGCAGCAGAACGATTACAAAGGCGCGATCCGGGAGTTCAGCGCTGCCGTTGCGATGAATCCTCTGGATAAGGCCGGCTCCGAGTACGATCTGGCAACGGCATATATGGCTGCAGGCGAGCGCGACAAAGCGCAAGACAGCGTGCTCGCTTCGCTTGAAGCGGCGCCGGATTACCGGCCCGCGTTGAAATTGCTTTTGGAACTCCAAGACGCTCAGAAAGGACGATAACGGATGGCCACCCCTGCGGAAATGGGCTTGGATTCAACGGAACTGCAAAAGAGGGTCGATCGATTTCATACGGTGCGCGACGGAATCCTGACGCAGGTACGGCAGGTGATCGTGGGCCAGGAGGAGGTGCTCGATCAGATCCTCACGGCGCTGTTCGTTGGCGGCCATTGCCTGATTACGGGCTTGCCCGGCACGGCGAAGACGTTGATGGTGCGCACGATCGCACAGACGCTCGGGCTGGAATTCCGGCGCATTCAGTTTACGCCGGACCTCATGCCGTCTGACATCACCGGCACCGACATTATCGAAGAAGACTCTGCGACGGGACGCCGCCGGTGGACGTTTGTACCCGGACCGATCTTCGGCAATATTCTGCTCGCGGACGAAATCAACCGGACGCCGCCTAAGACGCAATCCGCGCTGCTGGAAGCGATGCAGGAACTTTCGTGCACCGTTCGCGGAAATCATTACAAGCTGCCCGCGCCCTTCTTCGTGCTCGCCACGCAGAACCCAATCGAGCTCGAAGGCACGTATCCGCTGCCGGAAGCGCAGCTTGACCGGTTTCTTTTTAACACGGTGCTGGACTATTTGAGCGCCGATGAAGAGATGAAGGTGATCGACCTGACGACGACAGTAAAAAGCGCACAGGTGCAAGCGGTGACGAACGCCGAGGAGATCCTGGACTTCCAGAAGCTCGTGCGCATGGTGCCGATCGCGGATTCGATCGCGGAATATGTCGTGAAATTGGTCCGTGCCACGCGCTATAAGAATGAGAATGCGCCGGACTTCGTGAAGAAATACGTGAATTACGGAGCGAGCGTCCGCGCGGCGCAATTCATCGTCCTCGCGGCGAAGGCGCGAGCGCTTTCGCGGCGGCGGTATCACGTGACGTATGAGGATGTGGCGTCGCTTGCGATTCCCGTGATGCGGCACAGGATTTTGCTCAATTTCCATGCCGAATCGGATCGCACCGATTCGGACGAGATTTTGCGGCGGCTGATCCAGACTTTGCCGCCGCCAAAGGCCGCCTAGGATGCAGAGATTTCTCGATCCCGCGGTGCTCAACGCGATTTCCGGCCTCGACCTCGTCGCAAAGACGGTGGTCGATGGCTTCGTCGCGGGATTGCACCGCTCGCCGGATTTCGGCTTCAGCCAGGAATTCGCCGAATACCGCGCCTACACGCCGGGCGATGATCTGCGGCATGTGGATTGGAATGTGTTTGCACGCACCGAGCGCGCCTATCTGAAGCGGTATCGCGGCGAAACGAACAGCCTGCTGACGATCCTGCTCGATGCCAGCAATTCGATGAAGTACACGTCGCATGCGGTGACCAAGATGGATTACGCGCGGTTCACGGCGGCGTCTCTTTTCTATCTGGCGATCAAGGATCAGCGAGACGCGGCGGGACTGATCGTGTTCGACGACGAAGTGCGGAATTACATCCGGCCGTCGATGCGGCAGGGACAATTGCAACGGCTACTTGCGGGACTTGAGCTTGCGGAGCCGCGTGCGCGCACCGATTTCGGCAAGCCGTTGCATCATTTTCAGGAATTTTTGCGGCGGCGCGGGCTGGTCGTGATTCTTTCCGATTTTTACGAGGACCCGAAGACGATCATTCGCACGGTCGAACCACTGCGCTTCCACGGGAACGAAGTCGTGTTGTTTCACATACTCGATCCGAAAGAGATCGACCCGAAGATGAATGAGGCGGTCGTGCTCGTGGATCTTGAGACGAGCGCGCACATGGAAGTGACGCCGGATTATTTGAATAAGGATTATCGCCAGAAAATCGACGCGCACATTGAAGCGCTTCGTGACGGAGCGAAGGGCGCTGGGATGGATTATCACCTGCTCGTGACGAACAAGCCGCTCGATGGCGTGCTCTCCGAATATTTGACGATTCGGCAGGGGAGGGACTAGTGGGCCTGCTTGCACCATGGTTCCTGGCCGGAGCGCTTGCCGTCGGCGTGCCGCTGTACCTGCACCTGCTCAGGCGGCACACGAGCACGCCCCAGCAATTCAGTTCGCTCATGTTTGTCGAGCCGCGGACGCAAAGCTCGATCCGTCACAGGCGGCTGCGATACCTCGTGCTGCTTACCCTGCGGTTGCTTGTACTGCTGCTGCTCGTGCTCGCGTTTGCGAATCCTTATATCAAGCGCGCCACGGTCAGCGCTTCGGGCGAGAAGCTGCTGGTGATCGCCGTGGATAATTCGTTGAGCATGCGCGCCGGTTCGCGGCTCGATGATGCAAAACGCGAAGCGGTCTCGCTGCTCGCGTCGCGCAGCCCCGCGCAACGCGCCCAGGTGCTCGCCTTCGGCTCTCAAGTACAAGTGATGACGCAGCCGATCATCGATCCGGCCGGACTGCGGAACGCGGTCGAATCGATCCAGCCGGGCGATTCCCGAGGCAGCTACGGCGCGCTGGCCGGCGCGCTGCGTTCGATTGCGCAGAGCGTGCAAACGCCCATAGAACTGCACGTTTTCAGCGATATGCAGCGCACGAACATGCCGTCAAGCTTTTCGGAAATGGCGATGCCGGCCAATGTCTCGCTCGTGCTTCATCCGGTGGCGAAGGACGCAGTAGCCAACTGGACCGTCGAGAGCGTCAACGCGCCGGCGCAGGTATGGGACCCGAAAAAGGCGCGCGTTGAAGCGGTAGTGGCGGGATTTGGCACCGCAGCCGCGACGCGCACAGTCTCACTGGTCATAAACGGCAAGACGGTGGCAACGAAACAGGCGAGTGTGCCCGCAAACGGCCGCGCGAGCGTGGAATTCGATTCGCTGGACGTTCCTTACGGCTTTAGCCGCTGCGCGGTAAAGATCGATTCGGCGGACGCGATGCCCGCCGACGATCAGTACATGTTTTCGGTGCGGCGCTCCGATCCGCAGCGCGTTCTGTTTATCCACGAAGCGAACGATTCGCGCTCGCCGCTCTATTTCGGCGCGGCGCTCGGCTCTTCGGCGCAATCGGCGTTCGTGATGGAAACGGTTCCCGGCTCGCAAGTGCAAGGGACCGATCCGACAAAGTATGCGTTTGTGGTGATTTCGGACTCTTCCCTTCCCGAAGGCGCGCAAAACGTTCTCATGCGCTATGTTCGCGCGGGAGGCAACCTCCTGATCGCCACCGGCACCACCATGGCGCGCCTTTCGACCGTGCCGGTCTTCGGCAACAGCATTACCGGAAGTCATTACTATTCGCGCGACGGCGCCGGCTTCGCGAGCGTGAGTGACACCGACACGTCCTATGCGCCCGTCGGCAAGGCCGATCAGTGGGGCGGCGTGAAGTTCTATTACGCCGTGGCAATCGACCCGACAGGCGCGCACGTGATCGCGCATCTGACCGATCAGACGCCACTCGTGCTCGAAAAACAGATCGGCGAGGGCCGCGTGATCGTCTTCGCATCGGGCTTCGACAATCTGACGAACGATCTGCCGCTGCATCCGATGTTCGTTCCATTCATACAGGAGACAGCGGGCGATCTCTCAGGCTTGCAGCAGCGCGAAGGCATGGCCCTCGTCGATTCGTACATGCAGTTGCGCACCGCCAAAGAGCAGGCGGTGAGCGTAGACGTGACCGATCCTGAGGGCAAACACCCGCTTTCGATCCAGCAGGCGGCTACGGCGCAGTCAATCCAGTTGACCGACGCCGGATTTTACGAATTACGGCTGGCGAACGGGCGGCAGGACATGGTCGGAGTGAATGCCGACCGCCGCGAATCGGATCTGGCGCCCATGGCGGACGACGTGATGTCCTTGTGGACCGGCAAATCGCCGAGCGGAACGCAATCGGCTGCTTCGGGAGGCTCGTCGGCGGACGATTCGGCGCCGGAGAAAACGCCTTACAGCATCGCCTGGTATGTTTTGCTGGCACTGGCAGCCGCGGCACTTGCGGAATCGGTCTTGGCAAGCAGATACTTAGGTACACAGCGGGAGGAGCCATGAGCGCACGCACTGAGCTTAATTCCTACCTCGATCATCTTGAAAATCGCCTTAAAAGACACGCTTGGGTGCGGGGCGTGGCCGTCCTCACAGGCTCGGCTCTGCTCGTCACGATCGCGCTCGTTGTGATCGCAAACCATTACGCGTTTTCCGACGGAAGCCTCTGGAGCGCGCGCGCCATCTTGTTCTTTGTGCTGGCTCTGGGAATTGCGTTTGGGCTGGCGATTCCGCTGTGGCGCCTAACGCGCCGCCACGTATCAGGCATCGCGGAAAAGGCGAATCCGGCCTTCGATCAGCGGTTGATCACTTTCACGGAGCGCGAAGCGCAGGGCACGGATCCATTTATAGAGCTTCTTGCGGCAGACACGCTGCGCCACACCCGCAATGCGGAGGCCGAGTCGCTCGTTCCGAGCAGGCAAATGATGGCCGCCCTGGGTGCGGGCATCGCTTCGCTTGGCGTGCTGGTCTGGATGATCGTCTGGGGCCCCGGCTTTTTGGGTTATGGCTCGGCGCTGCTCTGGATGGGTGGGCGCGGCAACGTCGCTCCAATGTACGAGCTGCGCGTGACGCCGGGCGACGCCACCGTGCGCAAGAACGCCGATGAACTCGTCACAGCCCTGCCGATTGGATTGCAGGCCGATAAGGTGAGTATCTTCGCGCGGTATGCGAACACGGCAAAGTGGAACGAAGTGGCGATGCAGCCGCAGCAGAACGGCAACGGCTACCAATTCCTGTTCGCCGGCTTGCCGATGGGCGTCGAATATTACGTCGTCGCCGGCCCGCTGAAATCGCGCCATTACAATTTGAAAGTCGTGGACGTGGCGGGCGTGAAGCAGATTCGCGTGACGTACCACTATCCGAGCTGGACCGGCATGCCTCCTTCGACCGATGAACATGGCGGGGATATTCACGCGATTCAAGGAACACAGGCGGATTTGCAAGTCGTTACCGACAAGCCGCTTTCGAATGGCAGGCTCGTCGTGAACGACAAGGACGTGCAGCTTACGCCAGCCGGCCAAGGGAATGTGTATCGCGCCTCGATCACGATGGATAAGGACGGCGTATATCACGTCGGCACGCTCGACGACGGGCAGCCGGTACGGCTCTCGGAAGATTATTTTATCGAGGCCGATAAGCCGAATCCGCCGGATGTGGCGCTGAATCGTCCGGGGCGCGATTATCAGGCCAACCCGATCGAAGAGGTTACGCTCGCAGCGAAAGCGGACGACGATTTCGGGCTCACCGATTTTGCGCTGCACTACTCGGTGAACGGCGGTCCCGAAAAGACGATCGATCTGATGAAGCAAAAGGGCGCGAAGACGGCGGACGGCTCGGCCGTTCTGTCGCTGGAAAATTTCAAAGTCCAGCCGGGGGACGTGGTGAGCGTCTATGCAACGGCTAACGACGCGCGGACGCAGTCACGCACGGATATTTATTTCATTCAGGCGCAGCCGTTTGAGTATGAGTTTTCGCAATCGCAGGCCGCGGGCGGCGGGGGCGGAGGCGGAGCCGGGAATCAGAACGCGCAAATCTCACAGCGCGAAAAAGAAATCATCGGCTCCACATGGAAGCAGGCGGGAGACAAGAATTCCTCCGCGCAGCAGAATTCCGAAAACGCGAAGTTCCTTTCTGACGTGCAATCGAAATTGCGCGATCAGGCCCTGTCGCTTGCGGGCCGTTTGCAGAGCCGCGATATTCCATCCACCAACGAGGACTTCGGCAGTTTCGAGCAGGATATGACGACGGCGGCGCAGGCTATGGGACCGGCCTCGGACAAACTCAAGGTGCAGCAATGGAAAGACGCGATCCCGAATGAGGAGAAAGCGCTGCAGGCTTTGCTGCGCGCCGAGGCGACGATTCGCCGGATCGAGGTGGCGTTCCAGCGCGGTGGTGGCGGAGGCGGCGGTGGAGGCGGCAGCGCAGGGCGCGACCTCCAGAGCCTGTTCGATCTGGAGCTCGACACGGCGAAGAATCAGTACGAAACGGCGCAAACGGCTCAGGATTCGCAGAGCCAACAGGCGCAGCAGATCGATGAGGCGCTGAAAAAGCTCGACGAACTTGCCAAACGGCAGGAAGGTCTCGCTTCTCAGCAGAACGCGGCGAACCAGCCGGATCAGCGCTGGCAGCAGGAGATGCTGCGGCGCGAGGCGGAACAGTTGCAGCAGCAGCTTCAGCAACTTGCGCAGAATCAGAATTCGCAGAACGGTTCGAGCAGTTCGCAAAGCTCGTCGCAAAGCAATTCGCAGAGCGGTTCGCAAAGTTCGTCGCAAAGCGGCCAGCAAGGCAGCAGCAGCGATGCGGCGCGGGCGCAGCAAGCGCTCGATCAGTTGCGGCAGGCGAATGACGATATGCGTCGTGCGGACCAGCAGCCGGGTGGCGCAGATGCACGCCGCGCGGCGGATCGTTTGCGGCAAGCGCAAAACGATCTAGCGGGAATGCAGCGTCAGCAGAGCGCCGGCACTCTCGATTCGCTCGCAAACGAAGCGGATCGGCTCGCGGGCCAGGAACAGGCGCAGGCAGGTCGTTTACAGCAGCTCGAAGAGGAAGCAAAAAAGCTGAACAACACCAACACCGGCACGCAGGAGGAGTACGCGAAAGCGGAAGCCGAATTGCAGCAGTTGCTGAAGGACCGCCAGAAGCAGGCCGACGATCTAACGCATCTCGAAAGCAATTTGCGCGATGCCGAACGCCAGGCTGCGTCCAGCGATCGCACCACAGCCTCGCAACTGCGCAATGCGCTGAGCAATCTTGACGAGAACGATCTCGAGACCCGCATTCAACGCAGCGCGGACCGCTTGCGCACCGGCTACGTTCCCACCGATGACGACAGCGAGCGGCAGATCGTCGCGGGCATGCAGCAGCTCAGCCAGCAAGTTCGTCAGGCACAGCAGAATGCCACGAGCGCGCAGCCCGGCCAAGGACCGGAAACGGCGCTGAATCGCGTGCAGGATTTGCGCAATCGCCTCGAAGCGCTTGATCGCAATTTCAACGGCAACGGCTCCAATCGCCAAGGGCAGAACGGGCAACTGAGTAGAAACGGCCAGCCCGGTCAGAATAATGGTCAGCAGGGACAAAACGGCCAGCAAGGCGGCCAGCAGAACGGACAACAGGGCGGCAATGGGCAGCAGGGTGGCCAGGGAATGCAGGCAGGCCGCAATGGCGGCGGTGGTCCCACCGGGCCGAACGGCGGCACGTATGGCTACAACCGCGGCGGCACGTATACTGGCCCTTATGGCGGCGGATACAATCGCAACAATGTTTACGGAGGCTGGCTCGACACGGGCAACAATACCGACCCGAACCAGGCGGGCCATCTCGATAACGGCAATGTTCCTATGAACAGCACGGCTGACCAGCAGGCGGCGATCGATCAGGGGCTCAACGAACTCAGCCAGCTTCGCCAGGATGTGGCGAACGATCCGGCGACCGCGGCGCAGGTCGATCAGCTTATCCGAGAGCTTTCCGCGCTCGATCCACGGCGCTTCCCCGGCAATCCGGCCATGGTGGATGAGCTGCACAACCGCGTCTTGAATGACGTGGATAAGCTCGAGCTACAGCTGCGCAGCAAGTCCGATACAGCCGATCAGTCAGGCCAGGTCCGCAGCACC
>DATEME010000539.1:0-16507 GCA_035275865.1 Candidatus Acidiferrales bacterium
GGCGTTCGGCTTTGCCGCCGGCCTTTCCGTTGTCTTCGGCGTTCGTTTGCTCCATACTTCCGGCACAAAAGCGCAGGCAGCAAGCGCTTGAGGAGATACCGCCATGGAAATTAACCGTCGCGAATTCATCGCTTTGTCAGCGGGAGTGGGCGTTGCAAGTTCCATGGCCGCTGAACAAGCGGTGCAGCCATCCCGGCCCGCCGGCGGACTTCCTTGGCATCAAAGAGTGCGCCGCATTGGGCAGACGAACATGACCGAGCATGACCCGGCGGTGATGAACATTGAGGAATGGGCGGATTACTGGTCCGGTCTGAAGGTGGACGCGATACTCATCAGCGTCACGGGGATTCTTGCCTACTATCCTTCGGCTGTGCCGTTTCACAAGCATGGGAAATATCTGGGTGGGAAGGATTTCTTTGGCGAGTGCTGCGCAGCCGCGAAGAAGAGGAATATCCGGGTGATCGCACGGATGAGCCCTGACCTGAACTGGGAAGACGCAACAAAGGCGCATCCGGAATGGTTTCAGCTGGATGCCTCCGGCAATCCGGTGAAGCACACGGAAGATCCGCGGCTGTATCGCACGTGCATGTTTACGACGTACATGACGGATTATATTCCGGCGATTATGCGCGAGGTGAATTCGCGGTACGAAATCGACGGGATTTTCACGAATGCTTGGCCTCCTTTGGGACAGCCACCGCGTTGCTATTGCGCTCAGTGCAAGACTGCCGCACCTCCGGGGACGCTCGACTATTGGGACCGCTTCAACCAGCGCACGCTGGAACTCTGGAAGTTCTACGATTCGATCGCGAAGGAAAAAGGGCCGGAAAATCTTTTTCTGGCGAATCTCGGCGGCGCGATTCGTTGCGGCCCCAACTCAAGCGAATTGGGGAACGTAGCGTATTGGTTTAACGCCGATAACCAAGGCCGCGGCGGGGAAGGCGCGGCGCCCTGGGGTGCTTCGCTGCAAGGGCGAGTCTGCAATGCCGTGATGAAGGGACGTACGAGCACAAACGTGACGGGCGCGTGGGCCACTGGTTCACCGCGCTGGCGCAACGTCGCGAAATCGCCCGCTGAGACGACGATGTGGCTGAATCAAACGGTCGCGAGCGGGATGGTCCCTTGGTATCACTTCATCGGCGCGGAAGACGGCTTTGGAGCAGACCGACGTTGGCAAGCACCGGGCCGAGAATTCTTCACGTGGCTGGCGCGCAACGACGCTCATTTCACCAACAAACACTCGATTGCGAACATCGCTGTGGTGATGGGGCAGCGCACGCAGCTTTTCTACAAGCTGCAGGGAGCACCAGACACCGTCGATTACGTTCAGGGGCTTTATTACGCGCTAGTCGAAGGCAGATTCCTTTTTGACTTCATCCATGAAGACGATTTGAATACCGAAAATCTGAAAAAATATCGAGCCGTACTGCTGCCCAATACCGCACTGCTCGGAGATCAGCAGTGCCAAGAGTTGAAGAACTATGTGAAATGGGGGCGGGTCGCTTTTTGCCTCGTTCGAAACTAGCATGTACAACGAGCGCAACGAGCCGCGGGCGAATTTTGGACTCGCGGAGATATTTGGCGTTCAGCGGAAGGGCGAGCCCGTTACTTCGCCTGGAAACGGGTTCCTCGCGCGCATTGAACGCAGCCATCCAATCCTCGACGGATTTTCGGATACGGATTGGATTCCGGGCGCGGAATTCCGGCTTCCCATAGCCGCGATCGAGAATCCCGTGCTTACGGTTGTGCCTCCGTACACCGCTTATCCGCCGGAACTCTCCTATCCACCTGTGGCGCGCACCGACGAACCTGCCGTGGTGGTGAAGGAACCCGGCAGGGGCCGGCTTATTTATTTTCCCGGCGACATCGATCGGACGGCCTGGCGGTCCGGCAATACGGATTTGAGCCGATTGCTGCAAAATTCCGTGCGGTGGCTGGTTAATGGCGATTCGCCCGTTGTTGTGCAGGGCGACGGCCTGATCGAAACGTTTGCGTGGGAGACCGAGGCTGGGTTTGCGCTGCACATCCTGAATTACACGAATCCGAACGCACACAAGGGCTGGATGAGGAAGACGTATCCGATTGGAGAGCAGAAAGTTCAGATGCAATTGCCTCAAGGGCGGAACGTGACGCGCGTTGAACTGCTGAAAGCGGGCCAAAATGTTGCTTTTAATCAGCGCGGGCAACAGATCGAGTTCAGCATTCCGAGGGTGAACGACTACGAGGTCGCTGCGCTGTATTCGGCTGCAGTTTAAGACGTCGCGTTTGCTTTCAGAGCATCGCTCTCAGCGCCGGCCGCAAAGTGGCCAAGATTTTTTACCTCCTACCGAACTCGTTCCGGCTCGCAGGCCTCTATAAGAATGAAGAGACCGAGTGGCCACTTCAAAGCAAGAAGCGCGGTGGGTACTGCGGGCGCAATGCGGTGACCGCGAAGCGCTTGAACTATTGCTTCGCAGCGTTCAGCCTGCGCTTCATCGTTATCTGATGAGGCTGGCCGGTTCCGCTTCGGCCGATGACGTGTTGCAAGAAGTCCTGATCGTTCTCTGCCGGAAATTGAAATGGCTGGAGAATCCCGAGGTTTTCCGCGCGTGGGCATTTCGTATCGCCAGCCGCGCCGGGTTTCGTCATTTGAAGAAGGAGAAGCGCTTGAGCGCTCATCGCTGTGACGATGCCGTGCTCGACGAATTCGCGGCTCCGGTGAGCGCTCCGCCTCGCGAGCTCTTGCCGGAACTCCTGAATTCGGAGGCGCTTTCTGCGGCGAGCCGGGCGGTGCTTACGCTTCATTTTCAGGAGGAGCTGTCATTACCGGAGATTGCCGCCATTCTGGAAATCCCGCTTGGCACCGTCAAGTCGCGACTGGCTTACGGATTGACGGCGTTGCGCAAAACACTGATGCAAGGAGCGTGTTAAATGCCACAGGAAATGGAAAGCATTCTGCGGAAGTCCCTGGACGAAGTGGATCGAGTACAAAAATGGCAAATCACGGGGCTGGTAATCTTCCTGCTTTTTTTGGTGGTTCATGCGTTTGCATTCATAGGGATGGTGCACGGAGGAGCGGAGGCGGCCCCGCTCACCCGCAGAACGGTGGGAATGGGCATCCTTTCGGTGATGTTCATGGTGGGCGTATGCACGTTTGGCGTGACTTACTTCATTTCGCGGATGACGAAACGAATACTCAGAGCTATTGAGCTTTCGTCCAGACCCTAAGAGGCCGCAAGTAGGCTTGAAATTGATGCGGCAAGCTTGCTAGCGTTCCCTCGGGCAAAAGTTCACATGACAACCTCACATACGAAGCGCGCCGACCGGCTCGCGGAACTGCGGCGACTGAACGCGGAAGCAGAAGCGGCCGGCGGCGCGGAGCGGCGCGAACGCGAGCGCAAGACCGGGAAACTGAGCGCCCGCGAGCGGATCAATTTGCTGCTGGATGAAGGATCATTCGAGGAGTTGGACAAGTTCGTTCGCCATCGCTCGGAAGATTTTGGAATGGCTGATCAGCGGCCGCCGGGCGACGGATTTGTCACGGGCTATGGCCGAATCGAAGGCCGGCTGGTTTATGTGTTCGCTCAGGACTTCACCGTGTTCGGCGGCTCGCTTTCTGAAGCGAATGCGCAAAAAATCACAAAGATCATGGATCTGGCGATGAGAGTGGGCGCGCCGGTGATCGGGCTGAACGATTCCGGCGGGGCGCGGATTCAGGAGGGAGTGAAATCCCTGGCCGGGTATGCCGATATTTTTTTGCGTAACACGCTGGCAAGCGGCGTGATTCCACAGATCAGCGCGATCCTGGGACCGTGCGCGGGCGGCGCAGTGTATTCGCCAGCGATCACGGATTTCATTCTTATGACGCGAGAGACTTCGTACATGTTCGTCACCGGGCCGGACGTAATCAAGACGGTGACGCACGAAGACGTTACGAAGCAAGAACTCGGCGGCGCGATGACGCACAACGCAAAAAGCGGCGTAGCGCACTTCGTTGCAGAGGACGACGCCGAATGCCTGGCGATGATTCGCGAACTGCTGAGCTATATACCGTCAAATAATGTGGATGATCCGCCCCGGCGCGCTTCGAAGGACCCGTGGAACCGCGCAGAAGCGGCACTCGATTCGCTTGTGCCTGAAGACCCGCAGAAACCTTATGACATAAAGGATGTGATCCACGCTGTGGCCGACGACGGCGAATTTTTCGAGGTCCACGAACATTTCGCGCAAAATCTCGTCGTTGGGTTTGCGCGATTCGATGGGAGGCCGACCGGAATTGTGGCGAATCAGCCGGCTGTGCTTGCGGGCGTGCTGGACATCAATGCGTCGGTTAAAGGGGCGAGATTCGTGCGGTTCTGCGATGCGTTCAACATACCGCTGGTGACATTCGAAGATGTTCCGGGTTTCTTGCCGGGCACACAGCAAGAGTTCGGTGGAATCATTCGCCATGGGGCGAAATTGCTTTTTGCGTTTGCCGAGGCGACGGTGCCGAAGATTACGATTATCACGCGCAAGGCTTATGGCGGGGCGTATTGCGTGATGTCTTCAAAACATATCCGTACAGACATCAATTACGCGTGGCCGAGCGCGGAGATCGCGGTGATGGGCCCGCAGGCCGCGGTGAACATCGTCTACCGTCGCGAACTGGAGCAGGCGCCGGCCGCGGAACGGGAATCGTTGCGACAGGACAAGGTGGAAGACTTCCGAGAACGCTTTGCCAATCCTTATGTCGCTGCGGAGCGCGGGTACATCGATGCGGTGATTGAACCTTCCGAGACGCGGGCCAAAATCATCACCGCTTTGCGATCGCTAGAAGACAAACGCGATACGAATCCGCGCAAAAAACACGGCAATATTCCTTTATAAAATCTTTATATACATTTACGACCTGATTGCACCATGCGCTAGATTTTCGTAGCGCATTCGAGTAGGCTTTGGACGGCCGAGAAGAATTACAGGGGAAATCAGAACTTCGCAATGCCTCTCAGAATGTCCAAAGCAAAACCAGTGCGTAAGAACCTGGTTGAGATGCTGGATGATTTGATCGAACAGCATCATCTTTTGAAACATCCGTTTTATAAAGCGTGGTCCGAAGGAAATCTGCCGAAGGAAACCCTGCAACTGTATGCCACCCAGTATTACCAGCATGTACTTTCCTTTCCCGAAAATTTGCGGCAGCTGGCAGGAAGAACAGGGGGACACCTCGGTTCGCTGATTCAGGAAAACCTGGATGAGGAGCTGGATCCAGTTGCGCCGCATCCGGCGCTTTGGCGGCAATTTGCCGAAGCGGTCGGAGTGGACCAAGCTGCGCTGAACGAAGCGCATCCTCTGCCAGGCGTGGCTGTGCTGCTGGATGCGTATGACGAAATCGCTTCGCAAGGCACGTTTGCACAGGCTGTGGCCGCGTTCTACGTTTACGAAGCGCAAGTGCCAGAGACGGCGGTGCAAAAGAAATCGGGGCTGCGGCAGTTTTATAACGTCACCGATCCGCGCGCGCTGGCTTACTTTGAGGTTCACGAGGAAGCGGACGTGCGGCACCGGTCGGCTTGGCGTGGATGGCTTGCCGAGCAGAGTGATGAGGAGTCGTTTGGCGTGCTTTGTGCCGCCGAACGGAGCCTGAGGGCGCTTTGGGGCGCTCTCGATGCAATCTACCCTCAAGCGTGTGCCGCAGCCGCCAGAAACTAGCTTGCTGGAGTCGAAAGCGTTCAGGGGTGCTTTTACCGGCGCCCCTTTTTTATTGCTGCCGCTTGATGATCCGCACTCCGTCGCGACCCGCGACGACCGCTTCCCAAACCAATCCCAGAAATAATCCGTGTTCCACCGCTCCAGTCACATGATCGAGGTGATGGGCGACTTCCTTGGGATTGGCCATCGGGCCGAAGTCACAGTCGATGATGTAATTTCCGCCGTCAGTTACAAAAGGTTTGCTTGTGATCTTGTCGAGACGCAAGATCGTTTTGGAGCCGAGCGCCGCCAGACGTTTGTTTGTGACCTGCCATCCGAATTGAACGACCTCCACAGGGACGGAAAACCGCGAACCCAAGCGCTGTACTAATTTCGATTCGTCGCCGATTACCGCCATGCGTTTGCTCGCGGCAGCGACAACTTTTTCGCGCAGTAACGCGCCGCCATGGCCCTTAATCAGGTAAAGAGTGCCGATCTCGATCTCGTCGGCCCCGTCGACGTCGAGATCCAGCTCGGTATGATCGCCGAGCGTCGAAAGCGGAATATTTAGTTTGCGAGCGAACTGCTCGGTTTGCTCGGACGTTGGAATTCCCACGAAGCGAAGATTTTCCTGCTCGATTCGGCGTCCAAGAGCTGCTACGAATTGCAGCGCCGTGGTGCCGGAACCGAGCCCGACGACCATACCGTTCTCGACGAGCTTGGCGGCCGCTTCTCCTACGTCCTTTTTCCACTGTTCCGATTGCGCACTGGCTTCTGCTGGCACGTTTTATTTCTCCTATTTGGGAACGCGCCATGATAGCGGCTTGGCTACGCTTTGCCAATGCTTAGGTGGAGTTGTGGTAGGTCGCCGGCTCAGCGGGAACAAGTTATCTGCGAGCGGCGGCGCAGCGGAAACGCATGTTAGAATCGCCGCTTTCGGCGGCGAGCGAATGCTCAAGAAAGTTCTGATTGCTAATCGCGGCGAGATCGCGGTGCGCGTTCTTCGCGCACTTCGCGAAATGGAGATCCCGGGAGTCGCGGTTTACAGCGATGTTGATCGCGCGGCGCTACACGTTCGGTTTGCCGCTGAAGCATATCGTATTGGACCGGCGCCTTCGCGCGAGAGCTATCTTTCCATCGAGAAGATCATCGAAGCCGCAAGAACATCGGGATGCGACGCCATTCATCCGGGCTACGGATTTCTGGCCGAAAATCCAGCGTTTGCGCGCGCTTGCAAAGAAGCGAATATCAAGTTCATTGGGCCATCGCCAGAAGCGATGGAGCGGCTCGGATCAAAGACCGCCGCGCGGCAGCTTGCGCGCGAAGCGGGTGTTCCCACCGTTCCGGGCACCGTTGATCCGCTTGAAAGCGCCGATGAAGCGTTGGTTGCCGCGAAGAGCGCCGGTTTCCCGATCGTTTTGAAAGCGGTCGCAGGCGGCGGAGGCAAGGGTATGCGCGCGGTTGAGCGGGAGGCAGACCTGCGCGCTGCATTCCGTGATGCATCGTCCGAGGCGCTGAACGCCTTCCGCGATGGGCGCCTTTATCTTGAAAAATATCTCGCCCGACCGCGACACATCGAAATACAGGTTCTCGGCGACGAGCATGGGAACATGCTCTATCTCGGAGAGCGGGAGTGTTCGGTGCAGCGGCGGCATCAAAAGGTGATCGAAGAAGCGCCGTCGCCGATCATGGTTCCTGAGCTGCGACGCGCCATGGGCGAAGCGGCAGTGAAACTGGCGCGCGCGGGCGCATATACGAACGCCGGGACGATGGAGTTTCTCGTCGATGCAGACCGCAAATTTTATTTCCTCGAAATGAACACGCGGCTGCAGGTGGAGCATCCGGTGACGGAACTGGTCACCTCGCTCGACCTTGTGAAACTGCAAATTCGGATCGCGGCCGGAGAGAAACTTCCGCTATCACAAAGAGACATTGCATTGCGGGGCCATGCGATTGAATGCCGGCTGTATGCCGAAGATCCCGATAACAACTTCCTGCCTTCTCCTGGAACGATAACGGAATATCATGCGCCCGGCGGCCCTGGCATTCGCGTCGATGACGGCGTCTATTCCGGCTGGATCGTGCCGAACGAATACGATCCGATGCTCGGCAAAGTGATCGCGTGGGGCAACGATCGCGCTGAGGCCATCGCCCGCCTGAGGGGAGCGATTGCGGAGACCCGGGCGACCGGCATCAAGACGAATCTCGGCCTTTTTGCAAAGATTCTAGCGACCGACGATTTTACGCGCGGCGAAGTCTATACACGTTGGCTTGACCACTTTCTCGCACGGCAGAATGAGCCCGCTCGCCAGCCGACGACCGCGTCGAAACTATCCGATGAAGAAAAAGCGGCACTCATCGCGGCGGCACTTTGGCACGAGAACCGGCGAAATCCAGAAAGCGAAATTGCGAGCAGCTCGCGGGAGACTGTCTCAAAATGGAAGCTGGATGGGCGGATGGACCAACTGAACAGGGAGCCGCGCGGCACGCGATGAAGCTTGACATCCAACTCGGCGGCCCCCCACACACGGTGGAGATTTCGCGCACCGAGCACAAACTGCAATGCACAATCGATGGAATTGCCCTCGGAGCCGACTGTGTCGAAGTTGCGGCGGATACCTACTCCATTCTGCTAGCGGGACGCTCATTTGAAGCGAGCGTGGAAGCATTTGGCGAGGAACTGTGCATCACGATCAGTGGGAGAGAATTCGCAGCGCGCGTACGCGACCCTCGCAAATGGCAGAGAAATCATAGCGCGGCGGCTACGTCCGAGCATCGCCAGAACGTGCTCGCGCCGATGCCGGGGCGCATCGTGCGCGTGCTCGTTGTGGCTGGTGAAACAATCAAGGCGGGCCAAGGAATTGTGGTTGTGGAGGCGATGAAAATGCAGAACGAAGTTCGCGCGCCAAGAGCAGGAAAAGTCGAGCGTCTTTTGGTAAAGGAAGGGCAACCCGTGAACGCCGGCGAAACGATTGCGGTAGTCGGCTGACCTACTGCGTGCGATTCAGTTCGACGCAACCCCTAAGCAGTTCCGGTTTCGCAGAGCTACGCGACCGCCGGAGACACACTTTGTTGATCGATCGCCCGCGAATGACGGCGCCGACGACGTACTTTTTCCCATGCGAGAGGCGCAGCATGCGACAAGCTGATACTCTGCCCCCTTGCCGGATGACTCCGCTATGTCTGCATCCTACCTCTTTAGGCCGTGGACACGGGCTCTCCGAGCAATCCCGAGGTTGCCGCGAAGACGTGTAAGATAAATAGCGGTTTCTATGGAGTTCTAGACGTATGATTCGCACAGCAATGACCAGGCTCGTAAAAATCCAGACGTGGAGTGTTGTCGCAATTCTCTTGGCCGCGATCATCTGCGGCTGCTCGCAAAATCCGGAAGTGGCGAAGAAGAAATATTTCGACAAGGGGACGGCCTATATGGCTGCCGGGAAGTATCCCGAAGCGGCGATCGAGTTTCAAAATGCGCTTCAGATCGATTCGCATTATGCGGACGCTCACTACCAGTTTGCGAAATGCCTGATGAAGATGGGACAGATTCCTCGCGCTTATCAGGAGCTCGCGGCCACTACCACACTCGATCCTGGGAATGCAGATGCCCAGGTGGATATCGCCGGCCTATTGCTGGCCGGAGGAAAGGCTCTGGACGCGCGGAACCATGTGCAGACGGCGTTGAATAGCAATCCGCAAAACGTGCAGGCTGAGGTGATCCTTTCACAGGCAGACGCGTCTCTCGGTTCGATGCCCGCGGCTTTGAGCGAAGGACAGCACGCGATCGATCTCGATCCGAACCGCATGGCCTCTTACCTGAGCCTGGCGTTGATCCAGGAGAAGGCAGGCGATCTCGCACACGCGGAGCAAAGTTACGTGAAGGCAACTTCGGTTGATCCGAAGTCCGCCGCGGCCACCATGGCGCTCGGGCAGTTCTATGCGCGGCAAAAGCGCTGGCCCGATGCGGAAAAACAATTTAAGACAGCAGTCTCGCTCGATCCGAAAAGCGTGGGACCTCGATCGGTGTTGGCTCTGCTTTACGTAACCGAAGGACAGAAGGACGCGGCCGAAGCGGTGATGCGCCAGGCCAAGGACGACCTGAAAGATCAGCCGAATGGGGATCGCGTGCTCGGCGACTTCTATTTGTCGCAAGGAGAGATCGACAAGGCTTCCGGGGAGTTTGCCTCGCTCTACTCGGAGCATTCGAAGGACGCGGGTATCGCCAAGACATATGCGATTATTTTGCTCTCGCAGAACAAGACAGACGAGGCGGCGAATGTGGACAATGCTCTCCTGAAGGCCTCGCCGCGAGACGTGGACGCGCGCATTTTGCAGGGGCAAATTCTCATCGAACGGGGGAAGCCGCAGGACGCAGTCCATGTGCTGGAAGTCGTAACGACCGACGATCCAAACAATCCGGTGGCTCATTATGAACTGGGCGTGGCGTACGCAGCAGACTCTGACATTGTGCAGGCGCAAACCGAGTGGAAAACGGCGGATAAGCTGCGACCGGGCATGCCGGACGTACAGAAGGCGCTTGCCGGGTTAGCCGAACAACAGCAGGACTACAGCGCGCTCGCGGCGAGCGGCTCGCAACTTATCAAGATCCAGCCGCACGCTCCGGACGGTTTTCTCTTTCATGCGGCGGCGCTGCTGCATCAGGGCGATCAGGCTGGTGCAGAAGACGACTTGAAGAAAGCAATGGAAGAAGCGCCGAAAGATTCGCGGGCGTTTACGGCCATGGGCGATATCCGCGCCGCACAAAAGCGATCGGATGAGGCGGAGAAGTTTTACACGCAGGCGCTGAACCTCGATCCCTCGTCGGCAGAGGCGCTCACTGGGCTTGTGAATCTGGACGTTCAGCAAAAGCAGCCCGCCAAAGCGCTCGCTCTCGTGCAGAACCAAATTTCGCGCGTGCCTCCGAACAGCAAGTTCTACCTTGTGCTCGGACAAGTGGAGCTGCGCAACCAGGCGCCGGATAAGGCCGAGGCGGCTTTTGAAAAAGCGACGGAGCTCGATCCAAACAATGTGCCGGCGTTTATGTTCCTGTCGAGCGTTCAAGCCTCGCAGGGTTCGGTGGATCAGGCCGTGGCCGGTTACAAACGGGCGATTCAGTCGAATCCCAAAGACGTGCGGCTCTACGTAGCGCTTGGTAGCCTGCTCGAAACCCAGGGCAATTGGCAGGAAGCGGAGAGCACGTATCAGCAGGCGCTGCAAGTGAAGCCGAATTATCCCGTCGCCGCAAACAATCTTGCCTACTTGATGCTGGAGCACGGCGGCGACACAAGCGTCGCTCTTTCGCTGGCGCAAACTGCCCGGCGCGGGCTGCCCGATTTGCCTGCCTCGGCGGACACGTTGGGATGGGCGTACTACAAACAGGGCATCTATAATTCCGCAATCGATATGCTGCAGCAGGCGGAGAAAGCCAACCCTAAGGACGCGACCTACCACTACCATCTCGGGATGGCCTATCTAAAGGCGAATAAATCGGAACTGGCGAGCAAGGAATTTCAAGACACTTTACAACTCGACCCGCACTATAGCCATGCCGACGAGATTCACAAGATGCTCGCGCAGTAGCGCTTGTCTCTTTGAGTGCACAATTTAGACCGGCCGTCCGGTATATAAGCTGGTTAATGCACCTCGGCGGCAGGATTTTGCATAGACGCGCGGATTCGGGCAAAATAGCTCCCTCTAAATCATGAAAAAGAAAGTCGGAGTACACCGGCTGGCGGAACAGGCGAACGTCTCGATCGGGACGGTGGATCGGGCTCTGCATGGCCGCCCGGGGATCAATGAAAAGACGCGGGAGCGCGTGTTGCGCATTGCCCGGGAGCTTGGCTACGAACCAAATCTTGCGGCGCGGGCTCTTTCGAAGAGCCGAAAACAGATTCGCGTGGGCGTGTGTGTGCCGCGTGAGATTCATTTCTTCTACGATCAGCTGTGGGAAGGCATCTACGACGAGGTGAAACGCTACCGCGACTATGGCGTTGACTTCATCTTTCGTCCGGTCCCGGAGCTGGGAAGAGGCGAAACGCCGGAGCTAAAGAAGATTCTCGCTTCCGGAGTGCAGGGAGTGGTGCTCACACCGGGCCGGCCAGCGGACATCACGCCAGTTATCGACATGGCCGAAGAAAAGGGTGTGCGCGTAGTCTGCGTTTCCACGGATGCTCCCGGCAGCAAGCGCTCGAGTATTGTCTGCGTGGAGCCGCGGCTGAACGGACTGCTTGCCGGGGAGCTGATGGGGAGATTTGTTCCGGCGAAATCGAAAGTCGCGGTGATCACGGGCATGCTGCGGACAGAAAATCATTCAAAGAAGACGGAGGGCTTCGCGGACTCTTTCCCGCAGTATTGCAGCGGAGGGCATGTGGCGGAGGTTATCGAGGCGCATGAAGATCCTGCCGAGAGCTTCCGGAAGACGTCTGCGCTGTTGGCGCGCGTTCCCGATTTGGCCGGAATTTACGTGAATACGGTGAACTGTTTGCCCGTCTGCAAGGCTCTGGAAGCTAGAAATCGAGCGCTGAGCGTGAAGCTGATTACGACGGATTTGTTTGAAGAGATGGTGCCGTACTTCGAGAAGCAAACGATTTGTGCTTCCATTTATCAGAGGCCGTATCAACAAGGCAGGAGCGCCATCAGCCTGCTGGTGGAGCATCTTTCGCACAGCGCTCCGCTGACTTCCACGTATCTGAATCCCTCGATTGTACTGCGGTCCAATCTGCATCTATTCCGCGAAGTCAAGCGACATCACAAAGGCGCTCCGCTGATGACTGCAGCGGCTTCTTGATTTTGTTTCGCGCACTGCGTTTGCCAGGGAGTTAGCGGGCTCCTAGAAGGATATCTATCGTCAGTTGATCCAGGCGCTCGTAAGGCAGACGCTTCGCCATAATTGCGTCCTTGTTGAAGATGTGAGCGAGAAGTTTCGGCGACGCACTCTTTGAATACTTGCCCACGGCCGGTGTTCCCTTCTTATCCGCTGAGATTTCGGCCAGGATCGATTGAATTTCGCGGTCTGCGTTCCATTGCTTGGCCTTTTCCTTGAGGATCAGGTAGGTGCGCATACAGCCGCGCGCGAAATCTTTCACGCCTTGGCAATTTTCGGTGCGATAGGCGTGGGCATCGAAATGACGAGAGCCTTCATAGCCGACATCTTCCAGAAACTTAACCAGGAAAAAGGCCGACTTGGGGTTTGCCGAACCGAACCTGAAATCCTGATCGTAGCGACCCGGCGCCTGATCGTTTAGGTCAATGTGAAATAGCTTGCCCGCCTCCCACGCCTGTGCGACACCGTGCACGAAATTCAGGCCGGCCATTTGCTCGTGAGCGACCTCCGGATTCACGCCGACCATTTCCGGATGATCCAGCGTGGGAATGAATCCGAGGTAGTGGCCTGTGGTGGCCATGTAAATATCACCGCGGGGCTCGTTGGGCTTCGCCTCGAGAGCAAATCTGTATTTGTAGCCGCGATCGATGTTGTATTCGCAGAGATAGTTCACCGCTTCGCGAAGGCGTTTCACCGCGTCATCCGGCCTGCGGCAGGCGTCGGTTTCGACACCTTCGCGTCCGCCCCACAATACGAAAACCGTAGCGCCAAGTTCGGCACCGATGTCCATGGCCCGCATCGTTTTTTGAATCGCGTATGCACGGACCTCGGGATCGTTGGCGGTAAAAGCACCGTCGCGAAAAACAGGGTGAAAAAACAGAGAGACGGTAGCCATCGGAACGGCGACACCATGTTGCTTACACGCCTTTTTGAAGTCGCTGACGATTTTGTCCCGTTCGGCAGGCGTGGCGTCGATGGGAACAAGATCGTTATCGTGAAGGTTGACTCCCCACGCGCCGACTTCGGCGAGCATTGCGACAAGTTGTTCGGGTGGCGTCTCCGGACGAACGAAATCGCCGAACGGGTCGCGACCTCGATTGCCGACAGTCCAAAGACCAAAGGAGAACTTGTGCTCAGGCTTGGGATCGTAATTTCCATTTGTATTCTTCAAGGCATCTTCTCCTTTGATCGGGCCGGATTCCAAAGACTAGTAGAGTGCGACTGCAATTATCGCTGATATCGATGGCGAACCGAGAGGTTTCACGGACGGCCCGCGCAGCGAAACACAGGCAAGCAAGGCGTTCCGTATCGGATGCTGCACCGAGCATGCCGTGTACGATAACGAACGGCGAATACTAACATGCGCGAAGGTAATTGCAAGTACACGAGGGCAAAACGCGCCTCGCATAATCGAAAAGATATTCCTTGACAGAAATCCGAACACTGTTTTATAAGCACCGTTAACGTTAACGGGCGTTAACGTACACGGGCGCTTAGAGGCTGGCCGCGCGGCAGAACGATGCGGCCGGCGACTGCGGCAAAGTGTCTTGCGGCGGGGTGTTTTTCCACATTCAACCATACGCGGCTGCAACCGATCTTAGGGGGTGGAAGATGATAAGTCCGAAGTCTCCGAAGGTATTTTTGCTCACTTGCGTGTTGATGCTTTTCCCGTCATACGGCCGGGCGCAAACGACCGTCACTAGTACCCTGCTGGGAACTGTGACCGATCCGTCAGGCGCGGTGATTCCGAACGCACAGGTCCATCTGAGAAATCAAAGCACTAATGGGACGCTGAGCGCGACGACCGATTCGTCGGGGCTGTTTCGCTTCGTCGAAGTTCTCGCCGGTAGCTATTCAGTGAGCGTGCAGGCGAACGGATTCAAGGCGTTCACGGAAAACGATATCGCCGTGGGATCGAGCGAAACCAGAGACTTGGGGCATTTGGTCCTCGCGGTTGGCGCCGTCAATCAGACAGTGACTGTGACAGCCGAAGCAACGCCGGTGCAAACGGCGAGCGGTGACAATTCGGCAACTGTGGAGGGCGGAGAGCTCAACACGCTTTCGATCAAAGGCCGGGACATGATCAGTTATCTGACTTTGCTGCCCGGCGTCGTCGACACGAACACGAACCGAAGCGCGCCGGGCGGAAGCATATTAGGCGGAGTGACGTTTGAAGGCAGCACCGGCATTACGAACATGACCGTGGACGGTATGACTGATATCGACACGGGCTGCAGCAGCTGCTTCGCACATTTTGAGCCGAATATCGACGCGATCAGCGAAATTAAAGTGCTGCTCTCGAATTATCAGGCGGAATTCGGGCGAAATGCCGGCGGTGATGTGAGCGTGGTAACGAAGAGCGGAACCAGCCAATTCCACGGCAGCGGCTGGTGGACGCACAGGCACGAAGATCTCAACGCGAACGACTACTTCAACAAACAGACCGGGTTGCCAAGGAGCAAGTATCGCTACAACATTCAAGGTTGGTCGCTCGGCGGGCCCGTGTACATTCCTGGGCACTTCAACACGAGCAAGACGAAGTTATTCTTCTTTGCCTCGCAGGAATACACGCGTCAGCTCGTGCCGGTTGCCACGCAGTACAGGTCAATGCCTACAGCCCTGGAGCTGAAAGGCGACTTTTCGCAGAGCTTCGACGGCAAGGGCAATCTGATCAAGATTATCGATCCGACGACGGGCCTCCAGTTCCCCGGCAACGTCATTCCTCCCAGTCGAATTAACGGCTGGGGACAGGCGATGCTCAATTTCCTTCCCTCGGCCAACACAGTATTCGCCCCGGGTACACCGCAATATCGAGTCGACAACTACCAGGCAGCAGGCAGCGGCGTGCATCCCCGCCGGGATGACATTATCCGGATAGATGCAGCGATCACTTCAAAGCTAAGCGCGTATTTCCGTTGGGGGAATGATGCGGATTATACGCAATCGCTTTTCTCAGGCACGCAATCGCTTTGCTGCGTACAGAAGCATCCAAATCCGGGCCATGGATACGTGATCTCTGGAACTTACATCATCAGCCCGTCGATGGTGAACCAGGCCATGTATGGATACAGCATAAACAACTGGTCGTGGTTCGAAGTTGATCCCAGCCAGGTGAACAGATCGCTTTTCAACGGTGCGACCGGGACACCGCAGGCGGGGCTTGCGTTGCCCAGCTTGTTTCCGCTCCACACACCTGGTCCAGGAGTCGGAGGCAACATCGATTCCGGTCCTGCACACAAGACCAACGGATACTCTGCATATTTGCCGGGCATCAGCTTTGGATCGACACCTCCCAATACAGGCAGCTTCTCGATCGGGAATCCGGAATATGCAAACGCGAACGGCATTCACGAGTTCACTGACAATCTGACGAAGATTGCCGGGAATCATAGCGTCAAGTTCGGCGTGTATATTGAGTTTAACCGTAAGATTCAGCCTGCCGGCACCGGGTACCTCGGCTCGTACAGTTTTTCACCCGATTCGAACAATCCTCTGAATACGGGAGATGGGTATGCAAACGCTCTCCTGGGCGATTTTGATACCTATTCGGAAGGAACGGCTCGAACGGTGTTCAATGTGACCTATTGGGACGATGAATTCTACGGCCAGGACAGCTGGCGCATCGGCAAGAGGATCACGCTGGACTATGGTTTGCGTCTTTATCATCACACACCGCAAGTGGATAACGATAAGACGTTCTCGTACTTCGACGCGGCGAAGTACGATCCGACGCAGGTTCCACGGATTTTCGTCCCAGTGTGCACAAATGGGGCGGCGACTTGCTCGGGAGTTAACCGCGGCGCGGAGGACCCGAAATTTCCGAACGGTCCGTACTATCCTCAAGGAGATATAGGGCTATTCGTGCCAAACACGGGGAATCCGGCAAATGGAATGGTCGTTGCCGGCTTAAACGGAGCTCCTCTGAACACGTATTCGTATCGATCGTTGGCCGTGGCGCCTCGTTTTGGGTTCGCGATCGACGTTTTCGGCAACGGGAAGACCGCAATTCGCGGCGGGTTTGGGCAGTATTACGACCGGCTT
>DATEME010000540.1:0-2086 GCA_035275865.1 Candidatus Acidiferrales bacterium
CGGTCGATCATTATACCTTGCTTCGCCACCAGCCCTCGGTGCTGCTGCCCGGCGGGGTGCCGCCGATGGGCAACATCAACTACATGTATTACCTGGTGACCACGCAGCGCCCGCTGGAAGAGAAGATGGCGCTGTTCTGGCACCATGTGTTCGCGACCGGCAACTCGAAGGTCGACAATTACGATCAGATGCTGGAGCAGATCGATCTGTTCCGCAACCACGGCATGGGCAACTATCGCGACCTGCTGCTGAAGGTGGCGAAGAATCCCTCGATGATCTTCTGGCTGGACAACAACCAGAACCACGGCACCGAGGTGAACGAAAACTGGGGCCGCGAACTGCTCGAATTGTTCAGCCTCGGCGCTGGCAACTACACCGAGGTGGACGTGCGCGAGGCGTCGCGCGCCTTCACCGGCTGGAGCTTCGAGACCAAAATTCCCCGGCTGCCGTACGGACGCTTCCCCTGGAAGTTCGAGTATCGCCCGGAAGATCACGACGACGGCGAGAAGACCTTCCTCGGACACAAGGGCAACTTCAACGGTGAGGACATCATCGACATCATCGTCGAGCAGCCGGCCTGCGCAAGATTCATCTGTCGGCATCTTTACAACTTCTTCGTCGCCGACGAGCCGCAGGTGCCTGCCTGGAGTCTGGAGCCGCCACGCGATCCGGCGGCGATCGACCTGCTGGCACGGACGTTCCGTGAAAACAAATGCGAGACGAAGCCGGTGCTGCGCACACTGTTCACATCGGACTTCTTCAAGAACGCCCGTTACAAGCACTTGAAATCGCCGGCCGAGGTCGTGGTGGGCACGCTGCGCCAGATGGGCGGCTACGAGATAGCGATGCCGGGCTATGGCGAGCTGTCGATGCAGCCCTCCTATATGGGCCAGGACCTGCTCAATCCGCCGTCGGTGGAAGGCTGGCATACCGGCCAGGAGTGGATCAACAGCGGCTCGCTGATGGCGCGCATCAACTTTGTCGCCGAGCAGGTCGGCAATACGTCGTTGCCCGGCGTGCAGGCGATCATCAAGCGGCTGCAGGCCATGGGCGTGCTGGAGCCGGAGGAGCTGGTCGATTCGTGCCTCGATTTACTTGGGCCAGTGGAAGTCGGCGCCGACACCAAGAAGGAGCTGGTCGGGCAGGCGAAGGAATGGGGCCAGATCCGCTGGGACACGGCGGCGAACGCCCAGGCGGCCACCAAACATACCGGCGAACTGCTGCAACTGATTGTGGCGACGCGCGAGTATCAATTCGCGTGACACAGGAACTCTGACGGCTGCGGAGGAAGGCAACATGGCGGCGATGCAAAAGGACCCCGTGCTGGTCGTTGTCCAGCTCACGGGCGGCAACGACTATCTCAACACGGTCGTCCCGTACAACAACCCGCTCTACCGCGATAACCGGAAGGCGGTCGGAATCGGTGACAACCAGGTATTGCGGCTCGACGGGGACTACGGCTTCCCGTCGTTTCTCGCGCCGATGAAGAGGTTTTGGGACGAGGGCAAGCTCGCCATCATGCATGGCGTCGGCTACCTCGATTCGCCGCGCTCGCATTTCCGCTCTATGGACATCTGGCACACCTGCGAGGCCGACAAGGTCGGCACCGAAGGCTGGCTCGGCCGCGTGGTGCGCGAAATCGATCCGAAGAAGGAGAACGTGGTCACCGCGGTGAGCTTCGGCCCGTGCCTGTTCCGGGCGCTCGCCGTACCGGGTGTTCCAGTCGCCTGTGTCGCCGGCCCGCTCGAGACCTATGGCTTTCTGCCGGCCATTCAGGAAAAGGCGCAGCGCCAGGCGGTGCTCGATCGTTTCTCCCGGATGTACACGCCGATCCCGGGGACCGGCGTCATGGAATACATGGCCACCACGGGACTGGATTCGCTCAAGGGCGCCGACATCCTCAAGGTGGCGCCCGGCAAGTACTCATCCGAGATCAAATATCCCGAAACCCCGATCGCCCGCAAATTGAAGGGCATCGCCCAGGTGCATTTCGCGGATCTCGGGACGCGGGTGTTCTACTGCGATCACGGCAGCTTCGACACCCACGCGGGGCAGGGTCCGATCCACGCCAACCTTTGGAGCTCGG
>DATEME010000541.1:0-1207 GCA_035275865.1 Candidatus Acidiferrales bacterium
ATCCGCAAACTCGCGACATCCCCGTTATCGCTCTCTCCGCGCACGCGCTTGCCGGCGAACACGAAAAGGCGCTCGCGGCGGGGTGCAACGAGTTCGACACCAAGCCGATCGAATTTGATCGGCTAGTTGCAACGCTGCGGCGCGTTCTCGCGCACCGAAAGTGAGGCGTCGCCGATCGAGAAGAGCTCGAGGTGTTCATGGCAACGGATCTCCCCGGTATCCTTATCGTCGATGACAATGAGGACAATCGATACACGCTGCAACTGATGCTGGAATCCGATGGTCACGAGCGGATCACTTGCGCGGCCGGTGGAAACGAGGCGATCGCGCTGATCAAGAAGGAAAAATTCAGTCTCGTTCTGCTCGATCTGATGATGCCTGACCTGAACGGAAACGAGGTTCTCAAAGCGACCAAGAGCGATCCGGACCAGCGAGATATTCCGGTCGTCATGATCAGCGCCGACACGGACGCCGACAAGGTTTCGCAATGCATCGAACTCGGTGCCGACGACTATCTGCCAAAGCCGTTCAATCCGGCGATTTTGCGCGCGCGGATCGGGGCGGCGCTGCGCAGACACTCGCTACGCGCGCTGGAAAACGAGTATCTGGGCAAGATCGAGAACGAGAAGCGGCATTGCGAGAACCTTTTGCGCAACATTCTGCCGGCCGAGATCGCAACACGCCTGCGCAATGGGGAAAGCAACATCGCGGACTACTTCGATGACGCTACCGTCATCTTTGCCGACGTCGTCGGCTTCGGCAAGATCACGGCGCGTATGAAGGCCTATGAAATCGTCGCTTGCTTGAATCAGTTGTTCAGCGAATTCGACAGGCTTGCTGAAGATGCCGGGATCGAAAAGATCAAGACGGTCGGCGACAACTACATGGCGGTCTGCGGCGTGCCGACGCTACGCTCCAATCACGCCCGGATGGCGGCGAAGTTCGCCCTC
The DNA here is from genome assembly GCA_035275865.1 of Candidatus Acidiferrales bacterium. GTDB lineage: Bacteria > Acidobacteriota > Terriglobia > Acidiferrales > UBA7541 > Palsa-295. The sequence continues at coordinate 951 of DATEME010000541.1, forward strand.
GGCGCGATTACGGCCACTGGACGATTGCGATCTCGGCTGCCGGTCCCGTTTTCGATCCGGGTGGGCCTGCATTCCGGCCCTGTGATGGCAGGGGTCATCGGCACGCGCCGGTTCGCCTACGACGTCTGGGGCGATACCGTCAACATCGCCGCGCGCCTCGAGGCGGCCGGTCAGCCCAATCGCGTGCTCGCCTCCGCGACGACGGTGAAAGGGCTGGGAAGCGATTACAGCTTCGATGGTCCACACAAGATCGACAC
>DATEME010000542.1:0-5417 GCA_035275865.1 Candidatus Acidiferrales bacterium
GACAAACCGCCTTCTGCCCTTCCAGAGGATACCATCCTGTGTCAAATCTGAGGCATCCGGAAGGCGCTTTCCCGTCAAGCGGATGCGGCTGGAGCCGCGCCTGCCAGCCCAAGCGAGGCGGCGACTTCGCGCATTGCGGAAATGCAGAAGGCGATGTGCTCTTCCAGCGGAATGCCCAGCTCCTCTGCACCTCTATAGACGTCATCCCGGCTCACGCCACGGGCAAAGGCCTTGTCTTTGAGCTTCTTTTTTACCGAGGAGGCTTCCACTTCGTGGATGCTCTTGCTCGGTTTTACGAGCGCGCAAGCCGTCAGGAAGCCCGAAAGCTCGTCACAGGCGAATAGGGCGTGATCGAGCGGCGAAACGCGTTCGACGCCTGAGTAGTTGGCGTGGCCAAGGATGGCGTGGATCATCTCCTCCGCGTAGCCGCGCTCCCGCAGGATTAGAGTTCCAGCGTACGGATGCTCCTGGGTCGGATGGTGCGCGTCGTTTGGCCACTTCTCATAGTCGAAATCGTGCAGCAGGGCCGTCAGTCCCCAGAGCTCCTCGTCGCCGCCGAGCTTTTTGGCATAGGCGCGGACGCACGCTTCGACGGCGAGTGCATGTTTACGCAGGCTGTCGCTCGCGGTGTATTCGCAAAGCAGCTTCCAGGCATCATCCCGGTCAGGCATTTGATCGCTCCGTGAAGCGATAAGCTAACACAGCCGATAAGAAGTGTGCGTCAATGAAAAAAGCGAAGTACTGCTGGTAATAGTATTAAGGGGCCTGTGGAAATTGTGGAAAACTCCAATCGCGTGCCGATAGAGTTATGCAGCAAACCGCGCAGCCGCAAGATGGCATTGTGTTTAGAGCGTTATCGGACGCGAATCGTCGAGGCGAAGAAATTAGGAACCCACTTGCTTGCTAAGAAACGCATACAAACTTCGTATTTGTAACGCTCGGAACGGTATGGCTAGAATGAGTGCCGGTGGAGGAGCAAAATAGGGCTTGACAATAATTGGCACGCTGTGGAAAATCCCTTCGCGCCAGTCATCTGCCTTCCCTGAAAGTGACATTCCTCCCCTTCGCTTCACCGGAAACGTCTGCGAGGAGAACCGGTGGCGGAAAAAGATGGTTTAGAAGCCAACACAGCAATGGACCGTGAAGTCATACGTTGTCAGGTATGCGGGTTGGTGCAGTATCGCACGCGCACTGGGAATTGCCGCCGGTGCCTGCGCCTGCTCCCACCTACGGTGACGTTCGTCATTCCGACGCCGTCGCCGCAAGACTTGCCGGGCGATGACCGGCAACTGTTCGAGAACTGGCCCAACCGCGAAACTGTGGAGAACATCGGCCAGCGCATCCGGCAGTTGCGCGAATCGCGCGGCATGACGCAGAGCCAGTTGCAGGCGCGCTCGCGCGTCTCGCGTTCGTACTTGTCCAGGATCGAGAGCGGACAGATGACCCCTAGCCTTGGCACGCTCGAGAAGATCGCCGAAGCGCTGGGTGTTGGCCTGAACCGTTTCTTTATTCCGGAATCGAATGGCGAGACCGTGCTCGAAGACCCGTTTATCCAGGGGCTTCGGCCGTTCCTGCGGCAGCTCGATTGGACTCAGTGGCAAGGCATTCTCAGACGGTTGCAGGCGATCAGCGAGCACGTCAACACGAGCCAACAGGTTCGTCCGTTGCCGCCGCAGCCGGCTGTGCGAGTGGCCTCTGGGCTTCCAAGGCGTCAGGTGATTCAGCCGGGGCACACCGCGGCTGTTAATCGCTGAGTTGGCTGTCTAGAGAATAGCTCTTCGCTTGAATTTCGGGGCGAAGCCGGTCGGCGCGAGCCGTGTGAGCACAGGTTCGGGCCGACAGGTCGGCTACTTTGGACGCCCGCAGATCCTCGCTCATCAACTGCCTCACACGCTTCCCTATAGCTTCGCTTGGACGTTGGCTGTAGGTCCCCGGCCGACAATCCTCACGTAAAAGCTGAGATTCCCGTGATTTCGTTGCCGATAATTAGGGTGTGGATGTCGTGCGTTCCCTCGTAGGTGTAGACGGATTCGAGATTGGCCATGTGGCGCATGATGCAGAAGTCGTCCACAATGCCGTTTGCGCCGAGGATTTCGCGCGCCAGGCGGGCCGTTTCACGGGCCATCCAGGCGTTATTTCGCTTTAGAAGAGAGATTTGGGCGCTTTGGAGGCGATTCTGGTCTTTTAGTTTGCCCGCATGCAGCGCGAGGAGCTGGGCCTTGGAAATTTCGGTGATCATCCAGACCAGCTTCTCCTGGACCAGTTGGTGCGAAGCGATAGGACGATTGTCGAATTGCTTTCGCTCTTTGGCGTAGCGGAGGGCGGTCTCGTAACAGGCTTGGGCAGCGCCGACGGCTCCCCAGCCGATTCCGTAACGGGCCTGATCGAGGCAGGAGAGCGGGCCGCGCAAACCAGCGATGCCCGGTAGGACGCTATCGGCCGGGACTACGCAATCGACCATCGCGAGTCCGGCGGTGACCGAGGCACGGAGCGATTGCTTGCCGTGGACCTCCCAGGATTTGAATCCCGGAGTTCCTTTCTCCACCAGGAAGCCGCGGACTTTTTCGTCTTCGCATTTGGCCCAGATCAGGGCGACGTCGGCGATGGAGCCGTTGGTGATCCACATCTTTTCGCCATTGAGGACGTACCCGGAGCCTTTTTTGACCGCTCGCGTGAGCATGCCGCCAGGATTGGAGCCGAATTGAGGTTCGGTAAGGCCGAAGCAGCCGATGGCTTTGCCCTGCTGGAGCAGCGGCAGCCATTTCTCCTTTTGGGCATCTGATCCATAGGCGTGGATCGGGTACATCACGAGCGCCGATTGGACGGAGGCGAAGCTTCGGACGCCGGAGTCGCCGCGTTCGAGTTCCTGCATCACCAGCCCGTACTCAACGTTCGACATGCCGGCGCACCCGTAGCCCTGGAGATTAGCGCCGAAAAAGCCTAGCTCGGCCATTTGCGGGACTAACTGCCTGGGGAACTTGCCCTCGCGGTTCGCTTCGACGATTACCGGGAGGACTTGCTCGTCGGTGAACTTGCGGGCGGTCTGACGCGCGAGCTTTTCCTCGTCGTTCAGGAGTGAGTCAAAATCTAGAAAATCAGTGCCGGGCATAGTGTCGATTTTGCGTTCTCTCGTTCGACGAGTATATAGGAGGAGCAACAAGCTTCGAAAGCTCGCTAAAGGAGAATGGAGAGGCCATGGAGATGACGATGCAGCAGGCTTCAGCTTCAGAACTTTCAAAAGGAAGGGTTTGGACGGGACGGATACTGAGTTTGCTTGTCGTGCTGTTTCTTGTGTTTGACGGCGTAACGAAGGTCATGAAAGAGCGCCACGTGATGGAGGCGGCTGTTCAACTGGGATTCCCGGATTGGACCATGCCAGTGATCGGGAGCATTCTGCTGGTTTGCACGCTGATTTATGCGATCCCGCGGACGGCTGTGCTCGGCGCCGTGCTGCTAACAGGATATCTGGGCGGCGCCGTTTGCTGTCAGTTGCGGGTAGCCAATCCACTTTTTGAAACGCTGTTCCCCGTTTTCTTTGGCGTCGTCGTGTGGGCGGGATTGTTCTTGCGAAACAATCGCCTCGCTGGACTGTTTTTCACGCTATAGGGAAGAGGCGAACCACTACCTCGGTCGCTAGAAAGCAACGGCAACAGCGCCAATCGGGTGACTGGCGCGCTCCCGGGGCACTCGCCCAAAAGCCGTCGCTAACGGGTTTCCTGGTACTGTTAACGCACGCGGAAAGCTGGCCTTTTCCCGGCCTTGTGTCCCGCTCAAACACAACTTAAAATGGGCGATAGTTAGTTGTAGGAGGAGGCCGGCTTGGAACTTGATAACCGCATGAAACAGTTGCTCCAGAAGCTTGGGCATGCCATCAACGATTCGGTCGCCGAATCCGACCGCATCGCCGAGGCGATTTCGGGAGTTCGCGCGGCCGGCTATGAAATTGTGCTGAAACTCGATGCTACGATCGGCTTGGCGCGGCGCACGTCAGAAGAAGCGCGCATGACGCCGCAGGACCGGCGCTTCCTCGAATCGATGCGCATCCGCGTGGATGAAGACGTGATGGAAGACGAGTCCTCGGAGGCGAAATTTGCGATGACGGCCCAGGACATCAAGTTTCTAAAGTCGCTGAAAATCTCGTTCGACGAAGAGCTATGAAAAGACCAATCGCTTTCACAACTTCCCTGCTTTTTGCGGCCATAGGATTATCCGCAGCGCCTGCACGCGCACAGGACCCAGTGACGACGGCTGTCGCAGTCGCGGCGCCCATCATCGTCCACACGATCGTGCGGCCCAAGAAAAGGCAACCCTCGGGGACGTGGATGAAAGCCGAGGTTCTTCACGCCGACAACAACTCAGTGGTGGTGAGTGAACAAGCCAACGAGCGAATGATCCACACCTTCACCTATAGCCCCGAAGTAAAAGCGAAGATGCAGAAGATCATCGACTCCGGCGGCTATCAGTACGGCGACAGGATCAAGATTCAATACGCGCCCGGACAAACCGTCGCGCTGAAGATTCACGGCAAACCTTCGAAGCCTGCCACCGCTTTCAACACACGCTAGCACACAGCGGTCAACCAGCGGACAGCGCTTACAAGTCTGCGCCGCAATCACCAAAATCGCCCCCTCTGCGCCCTGTCTAATCTCCAGCCCCTGGGCAACTTCCGCTGTGGGCGCTACGCTACGTCGTTTCTCAGGCTTGTGTTACAACTGCACGCATGGTGCGCCCGCCTGCCGTTGCCGGAGCTTTCTACCCTGCCGATGCGCGCGAACTGACGCTGCAGGTGGACGAGTTTTGCGCGCGGCAGAACGAGACTCCGAAAATTCGCGCAATCGCCTGTATCGTGCCTCATGCGGGCTACACGTATTCAGGTCACGTCGCCGGCGCCGTCTATGCGCAGCTTGAGATTCCCGAGCGGTGCATTCTGGTCGGACCGCGACATTTTCCGCAGGGCCATCCGCTCGCGATTCTCACCGAAGGGAGTTGGCGCACGCCTCTCGGCGATGCCGAAATCGACGCGAAGCTGGCGGCGGATCTGGCTCATGCCGATCCGCTATTGCGCGAAGACAATGTGGCGCACGCGCGCGAGCATTCGCTCGAAGTGCAGATTCCCTTCTTGCAACGATTGGCTCGGCAGGATGCGCGCGGCTTTCGCTTCGCGCCAGTGGTGCTCGCGTCGGATCGCTATCCCGTGCTCGAAGAACTGGGGCGCGCTCTGGCGCAGACAGTGGTGAAGGCGGACGCAGCGCAATCGGGTCCGGTGCTGATCATCGCCAGCACCGATATGAATCACTACGAGAGCGACGCCGCGACACGCGTGAAAGACGCGCGCGCGATTGAACGCATTCTCGCGCTCGACGCCCGCGGCCTCTACGACACGGTTCGCAATGAAGGAATTACGATGTGCGGCTACG
>DATEME010000543.1:0-7517 GCA_035275865.1 Candidatus Acidiferrales bacterium
CGTTTGTGATGGTGGTGCTTGTGACGAAGTCGCCGTTTGCGACGTCAGGACAGACGCCCCGAGCAGCAACAACGATCCAGCAAAGCAAATTGCACTTATTTTTCCCAAGGAAAGCCTCATAGCCATGTCACCCGAGAAAGCATGTAAAATAAGGCGCTTACGCCGATAAATGCTGAATACTTTACCCGTTCAAATCATACACGGATTCGTTGGCGCACGAAACCGCAAAGCCTTGTCTAAGATACTGTATTTGACGCTCTAAACGTGACCTTGGGGTACGCGATTTGCCTGTTCCGATTCTGCACGCTGATAGGATATCGAAATCGTTCGACGGAGTACGCGCACTCAAGGGCGTTTCGTTTGAGCTGCTCAGCGGCGAAGTTCACGCCCTCATTGGCGAAAACGGCGCAGGCAAGTCGACCCTCATCAAGATTATGACGGGCGCCGCGATCGCCGATTCCGGCACGCTGTCTATCAGCGGTCGGAACATAGCCCACAACAATCCAAGAGTTGCGCGGGCTCTGGGCGTCGCGGCGATTTACCAGCAACCGTCCCTTTTTGCTCATCTGACCGTTGCAGAAAACATCGCGCTCACGCTCGAAGAAGTCGGCCCCTGGCGGCGCGTTAATTGGAAGGCTCGGCGGGAGCGTGCGCGTGCTTTGATCGAAAAGGCAGGAGCGTCCATCGATCCGCAGCGTCTGGTGAGTACCCTAAGTATGCCCGAGCAACAGATCGTAGAGATTGCCAAAGCCATCGGCGCCAACGCCCCAATTCTCATCATGGATGAGCCGACTGCTTCGCTCACCGAACGCGAAGTGGAGAGTCTCTTTAGAGTGATCGGCGAACTGAAAGCCCGGGGTGTAGGGATCATTTATATTTCTCATCGGCTCGAGGAGATTTCGAAGGTGGCCGACCGTATCACCGTGCTCCGCGACGGTGAAGCGATCGCAACGCGAGATGCGCGCTCCGTGGATCGCTCGGAATTAATCCAGTTGATGGTTGGGCGCGCTGTGAATGCGGTGTTTCCGAAGCGCAAGGTAGAGCTGGGCGGCGCGATGCTCCGACTGCGCGAAATTTCAAGCCGCACGGCAGGCGTGAGCAATGTGTCGCTGGAAGTGCGCAAAGGTGAAATTCTCGGCATCGCGGGGCTCATCGGATCGGGGCGCACACAACTGGCGGAGACGATCTTCGGACTGACGCCGTCGGATTCGGGGGAGATCTTGATTTCAGGGGCGCGCGTCGAAGTGCGTTCGCCTGCCGACGCGATTCGCCATGGCATCGGTTACGTGCCAGAGGATCGTCGCAAACATGGAGTGATTCTGGAAATGCCGATTGCGGCAAATACGTCCCTTGCCGATTTGCGCGCAGTTTCGCACACGGGCCTTATTGATTCGACTAGTGAATATGCAATGGCGGAGCGTTTCGTCGAACAGCTTCGGATCAAGACTCCATCCGTGCACGCGAATGCCGGAACACTGTCCGGTGGGAATCAACAAAAAGTTGCGCTCTCCCGCTGGCTCGCGACGAATCCCAAGATTTTGATCCTCGATGAGCCAACGCAAGGCGTCGACGTGGGTTCGAAATCGGAAATCCACGAGTTAATGGTCGATCTTGCGGAGCGCGGTTTAGCGATCATCATGATTTCGTCCGAACTGCCTGAAGTCCTCGGGATGAGTGATCGAATCGCGGTGATGCGCGATGGAACCGTGGTCGGCATTCTTTCGCGTGAAGAGGCGACACAGGAAAAGATTCTGTCGCTGGCCTTTGGCCACGCTTTGGCGGGAGAGACCGCGTGATTCTTGTGAGTGAGAGCGAATGAAGCGATACGGCCAGGAGATTTCGGTAGCAATTGCCATAGCCGTTTTGGCGATGGTCTTGGCGTATGCCGCTCCTGCATATTTTTCTGGCGAGAATGTTTCCGACCTTTTCCTTTCGAACATGCCGGTGCTGGTGGTTGCTGTCGGCATGACCTTAGTGATACTTACGGGTGAAATTGATGTGTCGGTTGGCTCGATTTTTGCGATTTGTGGCGTTGCGGCGGGCGTCATTGCGAAAGCGGGCGTGCCGGTACTGATTGCGTGTTTGGCCGCCTGTGCAATTGGCGCTGCTCTTGGTGCGCTGAATGGCGCCCTCGTCGCCTACGTGCGCATTCCGTCGATTGTCGTGACGCTCGCGACGATGACGGCGCTGCGCGACGGGCTACGCTGGGCCACGCAAGGCGCGTGGGTCGAGAATTTGCCGCCGAGTTTCCAGTGGTTTGGGTTGAATCAGGCGACATATCCGGTTGCGGCACTGGTGACGGCGGTTGCCCTCGTCGGAACCGTGGGGTGGGGATTGCGAAATTTGGCTGCGGGCCGAGCGATATACGCCACCGGTTCGAATGCGGAGGCGGCGCGAGTAGCCGGAATCAATACCCGGCGCGTTGTGTTTCTGGTTTTTGTTGCCACCGGAGCTCTAACGGGACTGGCGGCAACATTCAACTCCGTCCGATTTAATCAGATTCCCAGCAATGCAGGCCTCGGACTCGAGTTGAAAGTAATAGCTGCGGTTGTGGTGGGTGGGACAGCCATTACGGGCGGGCGCGGCAGTATTGCGGGTACTGTGCTAGGTGTGGTGCTGCTTGGTGCCATCGGCCCTGCACTAATTTTCTTAGGCACCAGCGCTTACTGGGAACAGGCGCTGCAGGGTGTAGTGATTCTCGCGGCGATCGCAATCGAGGCGCTACGAAGCCGCGCGGAAACGAGGCAAGCAGGCCTTGCTGCGCACCGAGCCTAGGTCCTGGCGAGCGCGCTTCTCGCCGAATGGCGAACACGTGCTCTTGCTCGCGCTTCTGGCCGAAATCGCGATTTTTTCAGCGATTGCTCAGAATTTTTTCACCACTGCGAATTTTTTCGAAATTCTGCGGTTCAGCGTCGAGCTCGGACTACTGGCGATAGCAGAAACATCTGTAATTCTCACCGGCGGAATCGACCTTTCTGTCGGATCGATGATGGGGCTTGCCGCGGTGGTGTTCGCTGGGGCCTGGCAAAACTTGCATGTCTCACTTGCGACTGCCGCTCTTATCGCTCTCGGCACGGGGCTTGCGGGAGGCGGGCTCAATGCGATCTTAATCACGCGATTCGACCTGCCGCCGCTGATCGTTACGCTGGGTACTTACTCGATGTTCCGCGGTATCGCCGAAGGCATCACGCACGGCGCAGTGAACTTCACGAACTTCCCTGGTTCGTTTCTGTTTCTAGGCCAAGGTTACCTCTGGGGTGTGATCCCGGCGCAGTTGCCGCTCTTTGTGCTGATTTTTGCCGGCTATTTTGTGCTAGTCCATCGCTCAGTGATCGGACGTGCGCTTTACGCGATCGGCTTTGCGTCAAGCGGGGCACGATACGCGGGGATTCCGGTGCGGCGGCGGGTTGGACTCGTTTACGTGCTGGCCGGGGTGGTTTCGAGCATAGCTGCGATTATTTTCGTGGCCCACCTGGGCCAGACACGAGCGGATACGGGCACAGGGTACGAACTGTACGCGATTACGGCCGTCGTTCTGGGCGGCACGTCCGTTTTTGGTGGACGAGGGACGCTGTGGGGTACGCTACTGGGCCTTCTCGCTCTTTCAGTTCTCCAGAATGGCATCCAACTGGCGGCGCTGCCGTCCGAATTGACGGGCGTGCTCACTGGAGCGCTCCTTATCATTGTGCTCAGCGCCGATTGGTTGCGCACACGAGCGCGGAAAATTTTGGTATCTTCTGCCGAGCCGGCAAGTTTGGAGGAAACTGATTCCGTGAAAAACAGTCAAGTTGCCGTTTTGTGTGCCGCGGTGCTCGCCGGTGCTGTGCTTGTCGCCGCGACGAACGTCTGGCTGGTGCATTCGCTACGCGCGAATTTACCAGGGATCGGTGCCGCACCTGCGGCGAGTGGGGCTGCTCCTGCAGCCAATGGCCACCAGATCACGGTGGCGATGATGCCGAAGGCCAAGGGTGACCCGTATTTTGTCAGCTGCCGGAGTGGGGCGGAGGAGGCGGCGAAAGAGCTGGGCATCAACCTGATTTGGGATGGGCCAACGAGCCTGGATGCCGCACGGCAGAATGAAGTGGTCGAAGATTGGATCACGAGGCAGGTGGATGTGATTGCGGTGGCGGTTGAAAACAAGGCGGGAATCTCGACGGTGCTGAGGAAGGCGCGGGCGCATGGGATTGGGGTGCTGACGTGGGATGCGGATGCGGAGCCCGATGCACGGGATTACTTCGTGAACCAGGCGACGCCGGAGGGAATCGCGAACACGCTGACAGATGAGGCGGCACGGCTGCTCGGGGGCAAGGGGCAGTTTGCGATTATCACCGGTGCGCTGAGTGCCGAGAATCAGAATCAATGGATTGCGTTCATTAAGAAGCGGATGGCTGACAAGTATCCTGGGCTGACGCTCGCGACTATCTTGCCCAGTGACGACGATAGGGACAAGGCGTTTGCGCAGACGCAAACGATTTTGAAAGTCTATCAGGACGTGAAGCTGGTGATGGCGATCTCGGCGCCGGCGGTGCCTGGAGCGGGCGAGGCGATTCGGCAGTCCGGACGGAAGGACGTGGACGTGATCGGGCTTTCACTGCCGAGCATCTGTAAGCCTTATGTCCACGACGGGAGCGTGCAGACAGTGGTGCTCTGGAATACACACGATTTGGGCTACGCGACCGTTTATGCGGCTTACCTGCTTGCGAACAAAAGGATTCCGGCTGGCGCCAAGTCGATTGAGGCCGGGCGGCTGGGAACACTGCAGATCAAGGGCGACCAGATCATTCTTGGAGCACCGCTGATCATCAATAAGAGTAACATCGACAGCCTCGATTTCTAGCTGGCAGGCTGCCTGGCTTCCTTTGAAAACGGGCCTTTCGATTGCGATTAGAAACAGGTCCCTTCTTGTGTTTTCATATAGTTACGGACGATTTTAATTCTGAGCAGTTGCGATTAGAAGTCGAACATTCTCGGCCTCAAAAGCAAACAAAAGGCGAACATGTTTCGCGGGCAAGGCGGGCACGTCCGAAGGAAAATTCGGGTCCGTTCGCCTATGGTGCCAAGTTGCGATTCCGGGTTGGCAGTTCAGTCGCGGTGGCTCCGAAGGAACAGGAGGTTGTCAGAAGAGGCTGGCGAAAAGAAAGCAGTGTCTACAAAAGGCAACAACAGAAGCCGAAGCACGTAGATGTTTTTGCGAAGGAGCGCGCAAAAAAAAGCGGCGGAGCGAAAAGCTCCGCCGCCGGACAGCGCCGTGGTGGGCCGCGGTGGGGATGCGGCCCTGCCCGGGGTGGGGTTTAGAAGTACACCTTTACGGCCAACGCCATGATTCGCGGGGGCTGAGCGGACGTCACGTGGCCAAAGGAAGAGTTGTTGGCCTGCGTGCTGGAGCCGCTTAGGCTGGCGAATTGCGTGTGGTTGAAAGTGTTGTAGGTTTCCCAGCGAAGCTGGATGTAGTGCGCCTCGCTCGAACCGTATTGGAAGTTCTTGAATAGGGAAATGTCCCAATTGTTCACGCCGGGCTGAGTGAAAACATCCCGGGGCGAAGCGTTGCCGAGACCGCACGTCGCGGGCTGATTCAGAACGCATGTGCCCGATCCGTTCGGCGCCGCTTGGAATGCCGCAGCGTTTAGGAAACGAGTCGCGGAACTGCGCGACCCATAGACTGACTGCCCCCCCACGAGGCTGGGTTGCGTCGGTCCGCCCTGGTTGCCGCCGTTGGTAGCGCCGTTTGGATCGCCGTTATAGGACCATGATACGGTGCCCGGGGCTCCGGTGATGAACGATGCGACACCCTGTACCGTCCAGCCGTTCGTCGCCAGCTTGGCAAGCCGATTTTCGAAGTGGCTGTTGGGCAGGTTGTAAGACCAGTTAAGCGTGAGGTTGTGCCTGCGGTCCTGTGATCCTGGGCCGTAATAGTAGCGAGCTGGGAGCCAGAGGTTGCAGCAGCCGCCTTCGTCGAGCACCTTCGAGTACGTGTAAGCTGCACCCGCCGTCAGACCTTTGCCGAAACGCTTTGTGACTGTTGCCTGCAGTGAGTTGTAGTTGGAGTTGGCATCGAACGTGGCGTAGGGCTCGCTGTTGTATCCGCAGATGAGCTTGGTATCCATGCAGCGGATCATGTTCGCTGGGAGCGGCTTGTTTCCGCTCTGCGTTGAGTCGATGTATTGGGACTGGAAGTCCTCGCCGTAGGGCAAAGTGGTGAGGTCGGTGGTCCGGCGGCCGTGACGGGAGACATTACCGACGTATGAAACGTCAAGCAGGACGCCGTGCGTCAAGTCGCGCTGGACACCAAGGTTGAAGTCGTAAACCTGCGGCATGCTGAAGTCCCGAACGTTGCCATAGGCGGTCTGTGGGCCAATGAACAACTGGCTGGGCGGCGTGGCGAGCAGCTGCCCGATGGTGCCGTTGTAGATGGACGGTCCGAGGATGAGGGGTGGCTGGTCGACCTGCGTCAGAACATCGTCGATGCCGCCGGTCCGATCGTAGAACATGCCAAATCCGCCGCGAACGGCCGTCTTTCCATTACCCATTACGTCCCACGAGAAACCAAAGCGGGGGCCGATGCCGACGTTAGGTGTGTTGTAGGCCTTGCCGGCGAACGTGACCATGCCTTGGTACGGGCACTTTGCGTTGCCGGTAATGCTGCAACCTGAAGCATACGTCGTGGGATCGAACAGTCCAATGACGCTCGGCGAAACGAAGGTGCCGTTGCTTTCACATCCCACGCGGGCGGTTCCATTGAGGCATGGCTTGATGAGACCGGGCTGCAGCGCAAGCTGGTACGCGGAAGGCGTGAACTGAGCAATGGTTTCCCCGTTGCGGAGGAAGTCTGGAACCAGAATGCTGAAGCGCATTCCGTAGTCCAGAGTCAGGCGACGCGTCACCTTCCAAGTGTCTTGGGCGAACCATTCGACGTCGTAGTTCAGTCCGTGGGCGTTGCTCCGTTTGTTGTCTTCGGCATATCTCTGATACACACCCGTATAGGCATCGGCAAACGTATTGCCGGTGTCGAATGGGTTCACCGTCGAGGAGGTAAAGTCGAGTACGCCGTTGAACTGGGCGCCGGTTCTGTTGGAGTAGGTCGCTGTGGTCCGGGAAACGTGCTCATAGAAAACCCCGAACTTCAAGCTGTGAGATCCTTTTACCCAAGAGAGGTTGTCCGTTGCGGTCCAATCGCTATCCGTACCGAAGAACGGGTAGCGAGATTCGAAGCTGAATCCCGGCGCGTTCGCTATCGTCCCGGCAGACGTTTTTCCACCGACAGTCGGGTTTTCGTTCGTAAACCCGCCGAAGGTGACGTTGGGAAGCAGGTCGTGTTGATTGACTTGCTTCGACTGCGCACCGCCGTTTGTTGCATCGGGGAAGAGAACCGGAAGAACAGTTGGTCCGAGCCCCTGCAACGCGCGATTGTTGTTGTCGAGCGCCGCCTGATTAAATGGATCCACGGTCTGCAGGGCGTAGTTCGTGCCGAACGTAGCCTCGTTGACGAGGTTGGAGCGCAATGTAGAGACCAAGGTGCC
>DATEME010000544.1:0-6967 GCA_035275865.1 Candidatus Acidiferrales bacterium
CTGGCCGGTCTCGATCTGACTCATCTGGAAGTTCACATGGGCGCTGGGGAAATGGTGCTCGACCTGACTGGGCAGAGAAAGCAGAATCTTTCGGCGGATATTCATGGCGGAGTGGGCCAGGCGCGAATCCGGCTGCCGAAGGATGTTGGTGTACGCGCGCACGCTACTGGTGGAATTGGGGCAGTGAATGCGCATGGACTCACCAAACAGGGCGATGACTACGTCAATGCCGCCTACGGAAAGACGCCGACGACCATCGATTTGAGCGTGGAGGGCGGTATAGGCGAGATCGACCTCGATCAGGAATAGCGCCTAAGCAGTCGCTCAATCACGCAAACTCTGTAAATCGGGAAAGAATTCAAAAGCAAGGCTACAGCCAAGAGTGGCTCTGCCACGAACCATTCTTACTAATTCCTTACTCAATCGCGCCGGTTGCCTTGACAGTCCCCCAAGCGTCCGTTAGCGTCAAAAGTATCATTACGCAAATCGTTTGATACGGCGGACACAGGAGCGGATCTTGGCGCGCCCCATCATCACACTTACCACGGACTACGGTATTAACGATCACCTCGTCGGCTCCATGAAGGGCGTGATCCTGAACATCAATCCTGAAGTGATGCTCATCGACATCACGCATGGTGTGATGTCGCACGATATTCTGGACGGAGCGATTACGATCGGGCAGGCCTATCGCTACTATCCACCGAAAACGGTGCACGTAGTCGTCGTCGACCCAGGCGTCGGAACGCCGCGCCGCCCGATACTCGTAGCCGCAGATCAACATTATCTTGTTGGTCCCGACAACGGCGTGTTTTCCGCCGTCTATGATCAAACTGAAGCGCTCCATGTATGGAATCTCACCTCCGAGCACTACTTTCGCCAGCCGACGAGCAACACCTTTCACGGCCGCGACATTTTCGCGCCGGTCGCCGCGTGGCTCACCAAATCCTGGCAAAGCTCGGCATTCGGCGAGCCAATTACGGATTTTGTCCGCTTCTCGCTGCCAAAACCGAAGACAGACGGCAATACGATCAAGGGCGTCATCTTGCGCATCGATCATTTCGGGAATTTGATGACGAATCTGACGCCCGAAAACGCCCCCGCCATTTTCACCGCCGATGCGAAGTTCACCATTCGCGTCGGGAACGGCGCGGTGAAAAAGATGGCCCCCACTTTCGCAGGAGGAGCCGCGGGCGAGGCGGTCGCCGTGATCGGATCGAGCGGGTATTTGGAAATCGCTGTGAATCGGGGCAGTGCGGCTCGCACGCTCGCAGCGGCGCGCGGCGCGGAAGTTACGGCTGAGATTACGCAATAAGTGCATGGAGTGAGTGCCGTTGATTGAAAACTAAGAGAGGTCCTTCGGGTCGCTTCGCACCCCTCAGGATGACGACGCACTGCTGGAGTACGGCTTCAGAGTTTCTGAGAGGCCGGCGGGCTGGTCGTCTAGCGCCGGCAGCGACCCCAAAATCAGAAATGCACGCATGCGCGGATCGAGCCAGTCGCGCAGCGCGTCTCCCAGCAGATTAAACGCAAGCACGGCCGCCATAATCGCAAGCGCAGGGAAAATCACCATGTGAGGCGCATCGAAAAGGTGGTTTCGCGCGTCGTTGAGCATGGCGCCCCAACTGGCCGTCGGGGAGAGGACGCCGAGGCCAAGGAAACTCAGCGTCGATTCCGCCAAAATCGCTCCCGCCATTCCAATCGTCGCCTGAATCAGCACGGGCTGCAGAATATTGGGCAACAAATGGCGCAGTAAAATTCGCAAATCCGAAGCACCAAGCGAGCGCGCCGCCAGCACATATTCCATTTCCCGCGCCTGCAAAATTTGCGCGCGTGCAAGGCGCGCATATCCCGCCCAGCCCGTAATGATCAAGGCGAGGATCACTTTCCAAAGGCCGGGCCCAAAAAACGCGGCAAATGCAATCGCCAGTAAAATTCCGGGGAAAGACAGAAAGGCGTTGATGAGCACGATATTCAGCACATGATCGAGCCAGCCGCCGAAATATCCCGAAACAGCGCCAATCGCCAGCCCAACGAGCCCTCCGCCGACTACGACGAAAACACCCACGAGCATCGAAACGCGCGCCCCATACACAACACGCGCAAAAATATCGCGTCCGAGCTCATCCGTGCCCATCCAGTGCGCGAAGCTTGGGCCTTCGAGACGTGAGGCCAGATATTGCGCGGTAGGATCGGCGTGCGCGATGAGAGGGGCGGCAATCGCCACTACCGTGAGCAACAGGGTGAGCCCGAACGCCCAGCGCCCCGGCGCGCTGCTGCGAAGAAATTCACGAAGGCCTTTCATTCGAGCCGCACCCTCGGATCAACCAGCGCGTAGACGAAATCCGTGGCGAGATTTACGACCACGTAAGTGACCGCGATGAGCAAAATGCAGCCTTGCAACAACGGAAAGTCGCGAGCCTGGATCGCCTGCACGGTCAGACGCCCAATGCCGGGCCATGAGAAAATCGTCTCGGTGATGATGGCGCCGGCCAGCAGCGTGCCAAATTGCAAGCCGATGATCGTCAGCGTAGGAATCAACGCGTTGCGGAACGCGTGCCGCCACAGCACGGCCCGCTCCGAGAGCCCCTTGGCGCGCGCCGTCCGCACGTAATCACTGGCAAGCTCTTCCATCACGGAAGCGCGCACCATTCGCGTGAGTATCGCGGCCAGAGCCGCACCGAGCGTTACCGCGGGCAGCACGAAACTTGCAATGCCGCCGCGGCCCGAAACGGGAAGCCATCCCAGTCGCACGGAAAAAAACAGCA
Organism: Candidatus Acidiferrales bacterium; assembly: GCA_035275865.1. Classification (GTDB taxonomy): domain Bacteria; phylum Acidobacteriota; class Terriglobia; order Acidiferrales; family UBA7541; genus Palsa-295. The sequence continues at coordinate 2,769 of DATEME010000544.1, forward strand.
TTAGAAGCGGGCCCAGCGCGAAATTCGGCAACGAAAGACCGAGCAGCGTAAAGACGCCCACGGCATGGTCCGCGCCGCTGGCGCGCTTTGCCGCCGAGAGAATCCCTGCGGGAATCGAAATCGCCGCGCAGACGAGGAGCGCCACAAGCGCCAGTTCGAGCGTGGCGGGATAATGATCGAGAATGACTTCGGTGACCGGCTCCTGAAAATGAAACGACTGCCCGAGGTTCCCGTGCAGGACGCCGACAAAGTATTTTTCATATTGCACGCCGAGGGGCTGATCGAGGCCAAGCGTGTGGCGCAATTGCAAAATGTCTTCCGCGCGCGCGCCTTCGCCGAGCATCTGAGCCGCGGGATCGCCGGGCACGATATGCGCGAGCAGAAAGACCATCGTCAGAATCAGCCAAAGCGCGGGAATCGCGAGCAGAAGACGCAATCCAATGTAACGGATCATTTTGCGCGCTGCTCCTTGGCGGCGTGATGACTCGCCATCTGATGGTGTTCCGCACCTGTCTTGGCATCGGGAGCGTGGCTCCCCGCATCAGCATGCGGTGTGCCGGGATGAGGCAAGACATGCTGAAGGCGCTGAATTTTCACACGCGATATTCGGCGCCGATCCATTTCCATTACGGTGAAGCGATAGCCCGCGCCCTCGAAACTTTCTCCGCCACGTGGAATTACTCCGAGCCGGCTCAAGACGTAGCCGCCGACCGTCTCATACGCGGGATCCTCCGGCAGCGCGATATTGTACTGCGCTTCGAGATCGCGCACGTTGATGGCGGCGTCAAAGATAAGGCCGCCGTCGGGCAGCATCAGCGGCCGCTCCTCCACGTCAAATTCATCGTGAATCTCGCCGACCATTTGCTCGAGGATGTCTTCGAGCGTGACGAGCCCTAAAATGCTGCCGAATTCGTCTACCACCATCGCCAGGCCGGCGCGGCGCGAACGAAATTCAAGCAGCAGTTCGCTTGCGGGCTTCGTTTCCGGAACGATCAGCACATCGCGCAAAAGGCTCTTCAAATGAAATTCGAGCGGCGGCTGATTTTCCTCCGCGCGGCGCGAGCGATCGACGAGAACCCACATCGCATCCTTCACGTGAACGAAACCGGCGATGTGGTCGATCGTGCCCTCATAAACGGGCAAGCGCGAGCGCTGCGTCGTCGCGAACATGCGCATCACGTCATCCAGCGAGGCGTCTATCGGCAGCACGTGCATATCGGGACGCGGAACCATGATCTCGCGCACCTGGATGCCGCTGAGCTCCATGGAATTCTGGATGAATTGCACCTCCGTCGCGGGTAGCAAGCCGCCTTCGCGCGCCTGCTGGAGGATCGCCTGTAATTCTTCGGTCGAGCGGACGGCGGTGTGGCTCTGCGCGCCGGTGACGCCCAGCGGCCGCAACACTTTTTCCGCAAAGCCGTCGAGCAAGTCGATGGCCCACCGGAACGTGTGGAGGAACCAGTAAAACGGCCGCGCCACCAGCAGCGCCACGCGTTCGGCTCGCGCAAGGCTCAGGCCTTTCGGCACGAGTTCGCCGAACGTCACTTGCAACACAGTGAGCAATCCGAACGCGAGTACGAGCGCAACGCCGTGCGCCGTAAGCGCGGCCCACGGGCGCGGAATCATCTGCACGAGCGGATCCAGTAGGCGAGAGAGTGCGATTTCGCCGAGGTAGCCGAGCGAAAGGCTCGTCAGCGTGATCCCGACCTGAACGCCGGAGACGACGCGGCCCATATCCGCAAGCAAGAGCTCGACGACTCTGGCGCGGGCGTTGCCTTCTCTTGCAAGCTGGCGGATGCGCGACTGCCTGACGGCAACGAGAGAAAATTCGACGGCGGAGAAATATGCGTTGATACCGATGAGAATGAGGACGCCGATGATGTGAAGGGCGCTCATCGTGGAAATCGCCCCAGGGCGATCAAAGAGGGGGCCGGCATCATGCGCGGTGCATACGAGAGAAACATGCCTGGAAAGCCCATCTTAGCAAGATGCGTCGCGCGAAGGGAGAAATCCGAAATCGGCCTTTTCTCAGCGAGAAACGGGGCTTAACGCTGCGACGCCTTGCCTGCGGCGACGCGTTGTGTGAAATCGCCGGACTTGCCGCGCGGGATCGTGACGGCCGTCCATCCGCTTCCGGCTGCGGCAAAGTGCTTCGCAAGAAAAACAATCTGGCCAATGTGGTACGAATAATGCGCCACCTGGCGGTTGATCGCCTGCATCACGGAATGTGCTTCACCGCGAATCTTGACAGTGCGAGATAGATCTTCATCGGTGAGCGGCGCGATGGCGTCGAAGACGCATTTCCAGCCCGCTTCCCATAACGCCATGGTTTCCGCTCGCGTTTGCGGCGGCGCTTCGAATTCGCCATCGCGGTTGCGGTCGGGCTTTTCGCCGTCCGACGCAAGAAAATCGGTAAAGCGCGAGCGCATGTTGCCCGCGAGGTGCTTCACGATGACGGCGATCGAATTCGATTCGGCATCGAGCGTTGCGTTAAACGTTTCGTCGGGAGCCTGTTCGAGAGCGCGTTCGGCGAGGCGCTTGTAATGCTTCAGCAGTTCGAGCGAATCTCTTACATAAGAAGCCGTAAATTCGAGCGGCATACTGCGATTTTGCGCCTCTGCGGCGTCCATGCGCAAGATGCGCGGTTTGGCTGGATCGCGGCTTGCTGTTAGAATGGCTGCGCAAATGAGCTCCACAGCAAACAAAGCCGCCGCCGAACAGCCGCGCAAAGGCGAGTTCGAAAAGTCTCTCACGCGCCTCGAGGAAGTGGTGAAGAGGCTGGAAAGCGCCGATCTTTCGCTCGATGAGGCGATGAAACTCTTCGAGGAAGGCGTGAAGCTTTCGCGCGAATGCCAGAAGCAGCTCGAGGAAGCCGAGGGACGCGTCGAGATTCTGCTGAAGAAGGCGGACGGCAAGATCGCCGCCGAGCCGTTTGAGCCCGAAGATGAGTCCTGATCCTGGCGACGCTACGTCGTCCGCGTCCGGCCCCTTGCCCTCCGCATGAAACTGCCGCAATTTTTCGAGGAAGACCGCGCGTTGATCGAATCCGCACTTGCGCGCCTGCTGCCGGCGGAAGATACGTCGCCCACCTCAATCCACAAAGCGATGCGTTATAGCGTTTCCGCCGGTGGCAAACGCATCCGGCCGGTGCTGTGCGTCGAAGCCGCGCGACTGTTTTCCCCGAACACCGCTGGCGCGGTCGATGCGGGATGCGCGCTCGAATTTATCCACACATACTCGCTGATTCACGACGACCTGCCGGCGCTCGATAACGACGATCTGCGGCGTGGCAAGCCAACGAATCACAAAGTCTTTGGAGAGGCGATTGCGATTCTTGCGGGCGACGCGCTGCTCACGCTCGCGTTTCAAACGCTCGCTAATGCGCCGATCGAGGCGGTGCGCCGCGTCCGCGCCATTGCGGAAGTTTCCGCCGCCGCGGGAACGGTGAACGGAATGGTCGGCGGACAAGTGGCGGACATCGAGGCGGAACGCAAGCCGGTCGATGAAAAGGGACTCGAATATATCCATCGCTCGAAGACGGCCGCGTTGATTCGGGCGTCGATCGTGACGGGTGCGATCGCCGGTGGCGCATCGGATGAAGATGTGGAGCGGCTGCGACGATTCGGTGAAAACATCGGATGGGCGTTTCAGGTCGTCGACGACATTCTGGACGTGGAAGAGTCTTCCGCGGCGCTTGGCAAGACTGCCGGCAAAGATCAGGCGCAACAAAAAGCCACATATCCTTCCCTTTACGGCCTCGAAAAATCGCGCCTGATCGCGTCCGATCTTTCTGACCGTGCGATTCGCGAGCTCGCCCCGTACGGCGAACGCGCAGCCAATCTCCGCGCACTGGGCGAATTCCTCGTCGCACGACGGTCGTAGCTGACGCTGTGAGTGACCCCTCACCAGAGCGAAGAAGACGCCCGAAGCCGGGCAAAGAGCGCCTCGACGTGCTTCTCGTCGAGCGCGGGCTTGCTCCTTCGCGCGAACGCGCGCAGGCAATATTACTCGCGGGACAAGTTCGCGTCGCGGGCGCGCCAGCCGACAAGCCGGGCACCCAAGTCGCGAAGGATGCGCCGATTGAAATCGTCGGCGAAACTCTTCGTTACTCCAGCCGTGCCGGACTGAAGCTCGAAGGCGCGCTCGAGGACTTCGGCGTCTCAGCCATGGGGAGAACGTGTCTCGATATCGGCAGCTCG
>DATEME010000545.1:0-6044 GCA_035275865.1 Candidatus Acidiferrales bacterium
CAGTGGCTGCATAGCTACGTCACGGAAGACAAAGTCTACTGCGTTTATCTCGCGCCTGACGAGAACGCCATTCGCGAACATGCCCGCAGAGTCGGTATCCCGGCCGATCGCATCAGCGCCGTTCGCAGGCTCATCAATCCCGTCAATGTGAAGTAGCGGCTTTCGGATCTTCCAACGAATACTGGATCGCTTTTTCAACGTTCATCTCAGAACCTTCTTGCCACGCGTTGCGCCCCGCAGCGTCGCCAAGCGCGGTCCAAGCCGGTTGCAACATGCGATCGAGTGTCGTCTGTTCCGCCTGCGTGAGAGGAGCGCTGATCGAATGTCGCAGACGCGCCGCAGCGCCGGCCAGCGTAAGCGCACGCGCACCGTTTCCCTGGTCAAGAGCAAGGGCTGCGGAGCCTTCCAGCGCGCGCGCAATGCCTCGACGATGACCCAATTCGGCAAAAATTGCGAGCGCCTCACGATATGCAGCATGCGCCGCGGAGTGATTTTTCTGCTCGCAATCGATATAGCCCAAGTCCGTCAATGAACGCGCCGCTCCCCATTTATCACCCACTTGACGAAAAGTCGAAAGCGCTCGCTCATACAACTCCCGTGCCGCCTCCAAATCACCTTGTTCCCGGGCGATGTCGCCTTGCTGGTTGATGGACCAGGCGGCGCCACTGCGATCGCCGAGTTGCTCGAAGATTTGTGCAGCCTCGCGCAATCCCCATTTCGCGCGCGAATAGTCGCCCCGCACCTTCACCACATTTGCGAGATTGTGAAGGCAGCGCGCAATTGCCAATTGGTCCGGCAGCAGGCGCCAGCAAGCGAGGCTGCGTTCGAAATTGCTTTGCGCGGCAGCATAGTCTCCGCGGTCTCTCGCAGAAACGGCCAGTGCATTCAAAGACGCCGCGATGCCCCACTGATCGCCCAATTCTTCGCACAGGGCGAGGCTCTGTTCCAGAAAGCTCGCTGCCGCGGGGAAATCGCCCTGAGCCGTAACGATAGCGCCAAGAAACTGCAGCATCCTCGCTCGTTCCTTTGAGTGAGTATCGCCAGCCAGGCGGAGAACAGCCTCCATCCGGGCGCGACCTTCAATAAGGTGCTCCCGCATGTCCCAGAACCGAAAGAGGGAGCCGCATAGGCGCAAAGCCCAATCAAAGTCGCGCGCCTCGAAGAGACAGTCGAGCGCGTTTCGGAAATTGTCGATTTCCGAGTCGCACTGCGCGAGCCAGAGCACTCGCTCCGCAGGATTCAGCTCAGGATTTCCTTCTTCGGCAAGAACGAGACAATATGCCGCATGCGCCCGCCGCACGTTTTGTTGTTCGCCGCTTTCGGCCAACCGCTCCAGCGCGTATTCTCGAATCGTTTCCAGCATCGAGAAGCGCGTCTCCATTTCGGCACGATCCATGCGTTGAACCAGATTCTTGTCAACCAGGGACGAGATTCCTTCGAAAAGGTCCACGCCGAGATCGAGGCCCGTGTTGCAAACCGCCTCGGCCGCCTCTAGCGTGCAGCCACCCGCAAAAACAGCGAGGCGCCGAAACAAACTTTTCTCAGCCTCATTCAGTGAATCGTGGCTCCAATCGATCGTTTTGCGGAGCGTTTGCTGCCGTTCGGGCAGATCGAGAGCACCCCCGGTGAGCAATTGAAGACTGCGTTGCAATCGATCGAGTATGGCGCCGGGCGAAAGCACCTTTGTCCGCGCGGCGGCAAGTTCGATAGCCAGCGGCAGGCCGTCAAGCCGCGAGCAAATTTCTCGGATCGCCGCCGAATTCTCCGGCGTCACTAGAAAACCCGGCCAGACGGCGGTCGCACGTTGCACGAAGAGCTCGACCGCTGAATTCTGCGCCAAAGGAGTGACCGGGAATTCCTGTTCGCCATAGACTCGCAGGCAGGCTCGGCTTGTAACGACAATCTTGAGAAATGGACAGGCCTCAAGCATTTCGGCTATCACTGCCGCAGCGGGGAGGACCTGCTCGAAGTTGTCCAGCAGCAGCAGAAACGGCCCGGAGTTTTGAAGTTGTTCTGCGATCAGCTGTGGCACCGTTCGGTTTGCCACCTGCTGGATGTTGAGCGCGTCGGTGATCGCCGTTCCCACTAGCTTCGGATCAGTAATGGTACTCAAACCGACAAATTGAACTCCCCCGGTAAAGTCGTCAGCTATCGCCGATGACAGCGCCACTCCAAACCGCGTCTTGCCGCTTCCTCCTGCTCCGGTGAGAGTCAACAGCCTGACGTCACGGCGTCGCAGCAGCGCGGCGGCATTCTGCAACTGTTGCTCTCGCCCAACCAGAGAAGTGCGGGGAACCGGAAGGTCGCTGCGCTTCCTTGCGACTTTTGGAGACGAGGCCGCGGTTTCGGCCGCCCCTGAAGCACTTAGCGCACCTACGTCTCCCGTTTTCGCCAGAAACTTGGTGACGGATGCCGTGAACAGATACCCGCGTCGAGGCACGGTTTTCAGCAGTTTCTGGTCATGATCGTCGAGTGCTCGGCGAAGTTCAACGGTGCATTGCACAAGCGAATCGTCCGTCACAAAGGCATCCGGCCATACCGCCTGGATCAGTTCCTGCTTCTCGATGAGGCGCCCGGGATGCTCCACAAAGTATTTGAGGGCCTCGTATACCTTTGGCCGGAGCTTGATCTCCGCTCCGGATCTAAGTACACACCCCCGCGACACATCCAGCAGGAAGTCGCCGAATTGATAGTTGGGGATAACCGTTTCCAAGGGACACTCCCGCTTTGCTGCGCCAAAAGCCCGAAACGCGTGATTTTGGCTTTTCTTTGGCGTTCTTTCGTTACTTCACCCGCCGCGCGCTGCTAGTTTGTGCTGGTCAGGCGGCGTTGAACACCCACTGCGGCGCGCCGTTCACAGCAAATGAAGCCCGAGAAGATGCTTTTGCTGAGCGCATTTTAGCAAAGCCTCCCACGCTGAAGAAGCTGCGAGGCCGCCGACCGGGGAACGGCATCAATTTTGCAAAAAGGAGAATTCCCATGAGTACCGCACAAACTCCGGCTCTCGATATGAACAAACTGAATGCTTTTATCGGGCAGTTCGTCACAGACTTGGGCGCCGCCGTTCACAGCGGCATGGTCGTGATCGGGGAGAAATTGGGCCTTTACAAGGCGCTCGTCGAGGGCCCCGCCACGTCCGCCGAACTCGCCGCGAAGACTGACACAGATGAACGCTATCTTCGCGAATGGCTGGCGTCGCAGGCGGCCGGCGGCTACATCACCTACGACGAGAAAACGAACAAGTTCAGCCTTACCGAAGAACAGGCATTCACGCTCGCGCGGGAAGACAGCCAGGCGTATTTGCCTGGCGCTTTTGAGTTGGCGCTAGGCTCGCTTTCCGCCGTTCCGCGCATTGCGGAATCATTTCGGAATGGCGCCGGAATGGGATGGCACGAACACGCCGATGGCGTCTATCACGGCTGCGAGAAATTCTTTCGGCCCGGCTACGCGGCCAATCTCGTCGCTTCGTGGATTCCTGCGCTGCAGGGCGTGAAACATAAACTCGAAGCCGGCGCGAAGGTCGCGGACGTGGGCTGCGGAAAGGGCGCTTCCACGATATTGATGGCCAAGGCGTTTCCAAAATCGCAGTTCTTCGGCTTCGACTATCATGACAAATCAATTGAAGCCGCGCGCGAGTCCGCCAAGCGCGAAGGTGTAGCCGACCGCGTCACTTTTGCCGTCGCGAAAGCGAAAGAATTTCCGGGCACCGGCTACGACTTCGTCACCGTATTCGACTGCCTGCATGACATGGGCGATCCGATCGGTGCCGCCGCTCACATCCGTCAATCCGTCTCCAACGACGGTACGTGGATGGTTGTCGAGCCCTACGCAAACGATTCGTTGAAGGACAATCTCAATCCCGTGGGCCGCGTTTACTACGGCTTCTCAACATTGCTCTGCACGCCTTGCTCCCGGTCCCAGGAAGTTGGACTATGTCTCGGCGCACAGGCCGGTGAGGCTCGGATTCGCGACGTCGTCACGTCCGCGGGATTCAGCCGTTTCCGTCGGGCCACCGAAACGCCTTTCAACATCGTTTATGAAGCTCGGCCGTAGCACGGCTCGTTCATCTCGAGCGAGCGCGGCAATCGTGATATAGGAAGGATTCGCCGCGCTCGCGATTTCACTCGATAGATTGCCGGGAGGACACTATGGAAAAAGAGACTATCGCTCAATTCAAAGGCCAGCTCCGAGGCGACCTCATCGAGCCCGGTACAGCGCGCTACGAAGAAGCGCGCAAAGTTTATAACGCGATGATCGACCGGAAGCCGGCGCTGATCGCGAAGTGCGCGGATGTGGCTGACGTAATCTCAGCCGTCCATTTTGCCCGCCAAAATAGCCTGCGCGTTTCCATCCGCAGTGGCGGCCACAACGCCGGAGGGCTTGGAATCTGCGACGACGGCCTTGTGATCGATCTCTCGCCGATTAAGTATGTCCGCGTCGAACCTGCTACCAGGACCGTCCGCGTCGGCGCCGGTTGCACTTGGGGAGACGTCGATCACGCCGCGCATGCCTTCGGTCTTGCCGTTCCCTCGGGCATCATCTCAACCACGGGGGTCGGCGGACTGACCCTCGGTGGCGGCCTCGGTCACCTAACGCGCCAGTTTGGACTGACGATTGATAATTTGATTTCAGCCGATCTTGTTCTCGCTGACGGCCGCTTCGTGGTCGCGAGCGCGACCGAAAACGCCGATCTCTTTTGGGCGATTCGCGGAGGCGGCGGCAATTTCGGCATCGTAACTTCCTTCCGATTCCAGGCGCATCCCGTTCAAATGGTGTGCGCCGGTCCGATGCTCTGGGAATTGGGAGATGCCAAAGAGATCATGAAGTGGTATCGCGAATTTATCGTCCGCGCACCGGAAGAGATCAACGGCTTCTTTGCGTTTCTTACGGTCCCGCCGGGTCCGCCGTTTCCGGAAGCCTTGCACTTCAAGAAAATGTGCGGCATCGTCTGGTGCTATAACGGACCGTCTGAAAAGGCCGAGGAGATTCTTAAGCCGTTGCGCGATTTCCGCCGTCCGGTTTTTGAATTTTTTGTGCCGATGCCGTTTCCGATGCTGCAAAGCATGTTCGACGGGCTCTACGTGCCCGGCCTTCAATGGTATTGGAAAGCCGATTTCGTGAACGAACTCAGCGACAAAGCGATCGAGCTTCATCTGAAGCACGCAGCTCAGTTGCCCACGTTGCATTCGACGATGCATCTTTACCCCATCAACGGAGCCGCGAGCCGCATAGGAGACCCGGACACGCCCTGGGCTTTTCGCAAGGCCACTTGGGGCGAAGTGATCGTAGGAGTTGATCCGGACCCGGCGAAAAAAGACTTGATCACGGAATGGGCAAAAAGATACTGGCAGGACCTGCATCCACACAGCGCCGGTGGTGCGTACGTGAACATGATGATGGATGGCGAAGGCGAAGAGCGTGTTCGAGCGAGTTATGGCCACAATTATGAGAGGCTTGCCCGCATCAAGGGCAAATACGATCCAACGAACTTCTTGCGAGTGAACCAGAACATCTCGCCGGCCGCGGGCGCGAAGCCATAGGCAGGCCGGCTCGAAATCCGTTCGACGAATACGATTCCCCGTCACCTTGCCGACTTCGTACCGCGGGGTTTTGCAACTTCCCGCATGCTGAGTGATACTTTCAGAGGCACGGTTGGCTAACAAGATAAAGTTACGGGGAATTCTATGGCACACGCCCACGTCGCATCGAAACCTCTCAGCAAAAACGACCACCTCCTTCGCTGGGTGGAAAAAATCGCCGCCCTAACGCAGCCGTCGTCCATTCACTGGGTGGACGGCTCGCGGGAAGAAAACGATGCTCTGTGCCGCCAGATGCTCGACTCGGGCACGTTGATCAAACTCAACGAAAAGCTCTGGCCCAACTGCTTCTACGCGCGCTCCGATCCCGGTGATGTGGCCCGCGTGGAAGACCGCACGTTCATCTGTTCGCTCTCGAAGGACAATGCCGGCCCGACAAACAATTGGGAGAATCCCTACGAGATGCGGCGCCGTCTCAAGGGACTGTTCAGTGGCGCGATGCGCGGC
>DATEME010000546.1:0-3182 GCA_035275865.1 Candidatus Acidiferrales bacterium
GTGACTCGATGACTGCGATCGAACGGGAAGAAGAACCGAGCCGTTTTGCCGATTTGCAACACAGTCCCGCCGAGTTGAGAGTTCCGCTGGGGTCCAGTGAGATCGCTTGGCGACGCTTGAAGTCGGTACGTTTGGGCCCGCCGTGGGCCCCGGAGCGCATGGCCCCAGCAGACTTCCAACCCGCTGAGGGTCGCCAGCCCAGATACCGACTTCCATCCAGACTAAGAGCGCTCACGCCCCGCCTCCGCCTGAGATAACAGCGCGTCGCTTAAAGGCCGGATCGAGTATTTGCGCCCCACAGTGTGGTCGCGCTCATCGTCGACAACCCGCAGCGCTGGCCCGCGAAGGATGGCTCCCAGCAGTACGTCCTCAGTCGCCCCCGTACACGGTCGCGTACGTGGTCGATGGGCAGCTCATTCGACCATCGCGGTCGCTCTAACTGGTTGAGACTGATGACGGCGCTCGTAAGATACCGGATACGTCTTGTTGCGGAACTGAATCATCGGGTCCGCGGGTTCGATGCCGGCAGGCACCCGACCGAGAAGCGCCATCGGCGCCAGGGATCAAGCGTCAGACGTTCACCGCTGCGTGGACTCGCGGTGCAGCAGCGCACCTATCGGGAACATACGCGAAGTATCCTACGCATTCTGTGCGAAGAAGTCCCAGTGAGCCTGTGCGAAGAAGTCCCAGTGAGTCTCCGAGGTGGTCATCAGTCGGGACGGTAGTTAGCTAATAATCGATTGCCTCCGGCAACGCTTTCACAAGCCACGAAGGAGCCCCCAATGAACACGCCTCCAAGAAATCGCGCATTCTTCGGACTTATAGCGCTCGCCGTGGTCGGTGGCGCTGTCGCAATCACGACCACTTATGACGAACCCGCGAAGGCGAAGGCCGCAGCAGGGATCGATCCCTTGCTGATTATGAGCCACGCAGTTAGCCTGCCCGTTGCCCACTACGACGATTACTCCCTCGTGTTCAATTGAGCGGCTGGTTTCCCGTCCAACCCTGCTGTTTGACCTGGCCCTGCTAAGAAGTCCAGCCAACTGGCAACCGAGATAGCCAGCTTGTTCGCCTAGCGAAAATCTCTGCAAAAGCCGGCTGGAATGGCCGTGATAGAATGTTTGGTGGGGTGGGTTAGCCGAACTTGACCAGAATCGGGGGTGTGGCATAGGCAAATCAAGGGCTTAGTCAAAAAGTCGTCACTACATTTGTGGAAGATTGGGGCTCAGGCGCTGAGTGCGAGGCGTGGCATCTCGTTTTCTGAGAGGCGCATGCGCTTGGGCAGGACGACGCCGAGACGGTCAAATAGTGCGGCTTGCGCGGCGTCTGGCTGAGCAATGCAACGCAGACGAATGTGACCGTGCGTTGCAGTCGGCAAGACAACGTCGTGCGACTGTATCCGCGCCAGCTCTTCGAGAATGGTACGAGGCGCGTTTCCAAGGCCGGCGCGCTGCTGCCACATCTCGAGGGTTTTCCACAGCACGAAAGAGAGAAAGCAGACCAGGATGTGGGCCTGAACGCGGTCCTCTCGCTGATGCCAGACCGGCCGCACGTTCAACTGGTTCTTCTGGATCCGAAAGGCGGCTTCGGCCTGAGTGAGTTGAATGTAGGCCTTCCACAGCTGCTGATCGCTCCAGTCGGTAATATTCGATCGCAGCAGATAGGTGCCCTCGGAGAGCTCCGCCCAGCCGTCGAACGCGGCGTTGCGGGCGACGCGGAGGCGCAAACCGGCGGCGCAGGGATCAAGCTCCAACGCGATGGCGAAACGGGCCGCGGCACGCTGGTTGCGCTGGAGCAGGCGGCCGATCTGCCGGTTGATTACCGCCGGATCGAGCGGTTTGTTTGACCGCGCGATGCGGGCTGCCAGCAGTAGAAGCGCCGCCTCGATCCGCTGACTGAACTTGTCATGGATCGCCCGCTCTTTGCTGCGCCGCTCTGCCGAGCGACAGAGGATCACGGTCTCCGCAGTCTCGGGATGACGGGTGAGCTTGACCTCGATGCCCTCACGGACAGTGCGCCAGCCATCCCGATCGGCGAGTTCCGCACCGAACCGTTTCAGCTCCGACTTCGGCGCCCCGATGATGTATCGCCGGCCGGTGTCGCGCAGCCAGGCCAGATTTTTCGCACTGGCCATGCCGCGGTCGCTGATCCAGACGCGACCGAACGCACCGTGCCGGTCCTCCATGGTGGCCACGATCGTCTGCAGTGTGCGCGAATCGTGAGTATTGCCAGCGAACACCTCATAACCCAACGGGAAGCCATCAAACGTCACTACGAGCGCAATGCACACTTGCTTGCAGTCGGGACGGTGATCGCGGGAATAGCCGCGCTGCGCCTGCGGGTTGCCTTCTGCCTGGCCTTCAAAATACGTACTCGTCACGTCGTAGAGCAGAATCTCGTTCTGGACCGAAAACAGCTCACCGCAACGCTGCGCCAGATGCGCCTCCAGCGCGGCTTTATGCCGGAGCAGATGATCAAGGGCGCGATACAAGCGATTCTTGTTGACCTCAGCCTCAGCGAGCTGCAGCAGGTCACACAGCGCGGTGCGGCGATACCAGTCCTCGGCGATGTGCAGCTCGCTGGATGGCTCGCACAACCGGGCGGTCACCAAGACGGCGGCGATCTTCGCCCACCCGATACGCTCCTTGCCGACCGGCAGCAGACGCTCGCATAGCGCCTCCAACCCAGTCCCGCGCCACAACGCAAGGGCGAGATAGACGTCGCCGAACTGACGAGAGCGTTCGACGCGAACGCCCTTCAAGCGCACCGGTACAGTCAGCGAATCGGTTCCATCCTTGAATAACTGCGCTTGCTCCGGCATGCCGATCACATGACGCGCGAGCGCCCGGGCTTCGATGCGGCCGCGCTCATCAAGTTCGCCGAGATGCGCCACCGTCTGCTGAATGACGCGCCGACCGACCCGAACGCTCCGCACCAAGCACCAATAACGATGAACCTTCCCGTCTTTCTTGCGGATCGTGTGGCGCAAATACATGCGCCATCTGAACCAATAACGCAGAAAAAGAAACAGCCACGGTCGTCACTACACGGCCAAATCAGCCGCGGGCGCGATTTAAGTGATTGATCTGTTTCAGCGTGCCCGCCCACAAAAACCCAAAACGGGGCCGAAAGTGGTCAAGTTGGGCTAATCTTCGAGCCAGAGGTCTTCGAAACGCGAGCCG
>DATEME010000547.1:0-12626 GCA_035275865.1 Candidatus Acidiferrales bacterium
GGGCTGCGGCATCTGGGGCGGCAACATTACGAACGAAAACATCAACCTCAAGCACTATATGCAAGTCACTTGGGTGAGCCGGCCGATTCCCGAAGACCGCCCGTCGGAAGCGGAGCTTTTTGGCGAATTCTACAACTCCGAGACGCTCTAGCGGCGCTGTTGCGGGGGCGGCAGGGTGCACGGAATTGAAAGCTTGACTGCCGGCGTGGGCAGAATCCCGGCGCGGTGAGGAAACGTTGTCGATTCGGGAATTACCCCCAGAGAACGCTGGCGCAGGAATTTCAATTTCGCTTTTTGCCGATCATCTCTTGAAGTGCTGCGTCGAGATTGTCGCTGCGGAACGTGTAGGCGAGTTGCAGCAGCCGTTCGGGCTTCACGCGTGCGCTTGCAAGTAACAGCGGCTGCGCCATCTCTCCGAGCGCGAGCCGCAGGGCAACCGCTGGCGCCGGAAAAATCACTGGCCTGTGAAGTATGCGCGCGGCGATGCGCGTAAACTCGGAGTTACGCACGGGGTTGGGTGCGACGATGTTTATAGGCCCGCTGTAGCGCTCGTCCTCAATCGCGTTGCGAGCAGCATCCACGGCGTCTTCCAAGGTGGTCCACGACATCCATTGCCGTCCTGAGCCGAGGCGGCCTCCGACGCCCCATCGAATGGGCGCAAGCATTTTCGGCAGCGCGCCGCCGTGCGCATCGAGGATGATTCCAAAGCGGAGCGGCACGGTACGAATGCCGCCATGCGCCGCGCGCTCCGCTTCTGCCTCCCAGTCGCGGGCGAGCAGCGCCAGGAAATCCGTGCCGGAGCAACTGGATTCGGTGAGGATTTCGTCGCCGCGGTCGCCGTAATACCCGATTGCCGAGGCGCAAACGAACACACGCGGTTTCTGGCGAAGATTTAACAGAGTATCAACGAGTACGCGCGTCGTATCCACGCGGCTGCTGCGCAATTCCGCTTTTCGGTCTGGTGTCCAGCGGCGTTCGGCGATGCTCGCTCCGCTGAGATGCACGACCACCTCGTTTCCTTCCACGGAGGCGGCGTCGATTATGGCCGAGCGGGGATCCCATCGCACGCCAGTCCCTTCCAGGCGAGCGCCGGGACGCACAAGATGCGACACAGTGTGTCCACTTGCGCGCAAGAGTTCGCTGAGAGCTGTCCCGACGAAGCCCGAGCCGCCCGAGATCAGAATTCGCATCGTTTGTCTCCGTATCCGTGATTCTAAGCCAACGCGACATTTTGCTCCGAACGATCTCGTTCGCGAGAGCGACGACAATTAGGGCCGGAACGAATGTCTGGCGTCTAGAACAGGGTGCTCACCTGTTCGCACATGCTATTAACGCGGCTCACGAGCGCGGTTCCCTTGATATAGAATCGTTGAGGCTGACGAATCGTGATGGAATTCTACCGAAAAGCTCTCCCGGGGTTCGCAGGGATTCTTCTCTGCGGGGCGCTCGGCGTCGTATGTGCCGGTGTTTCAGGCAACGCGGATTTGCCTGTTCAAATAGCCGGCTTCGCCGCTTCGCGCATCGCTGCCGAGACAGATCTTGAGCAAAATTTCGAAAAAGTGCCGGATGCCGGCCACGCGGAAGCCTATCTGCGGCACCTCACGAGCGAACCGCACGTCGCGGGCACGGAAGCGAGTCACCGCGTCGCCGAATGGTTGCGCGATCAATTCCGCAGCTATGGACTCGATGCCGAAATCGTTACGTACAGTGCGTATCTTCCATTGCCTCGCGTGGCACAACTCGAAATGATCTCGCCTGAAAAAGTCACGCTAGCCACTCCCGAGGCTCCTGCCGATCAGGACAAGCAGTCGAACGATGCTCATTTGATGCCGGTAGCGAACGATTATTCGGGCTCCGGCGATGTAACGGCGCCTGTGGTTTATGTGAATTATGGCACTCCGGACGATTACCGAACGCTTGAGGCATTAAAAGTCAGCGTGAAAGGAAAGCTGGTTCTGGCGCGTTACGGCCGCAATTATCGGGGCGTGAAGGCGAAGCTGGCGGAGGAACATGGCGCTGCCGGCCTTATCCTCTATTCAGATCCGGAAGACGATGGCTTTACTAACGGCTCGGTTTTTCCCGATGGCCCGTGGCGACCGCTTGGAGGCATTCAGCGCGGATCGATCTTATATACGCAGATTCGGCCCGGCGACCCGCTTGCGCCTGACAATCCTGGCGGGAAGCGCTTGACGCCGGCCGAGTCTTCCAGCCTGCCGCATATTCCGGCGATTCCTATCAGCGCGCATGACGCACAGGTGATTCTTTCCCATCTCGGTCACGATCGCGTGCCGCTTGGCTGGCAGGGAGGACTCGAGCTTACGTATCACGTCGGGCCTGGGAATGCGAAGTTTCGGTTGAAGGTCTCCATGGACTACGCACAGCGGCCTGTGTATGACGTGATCGCAAAATTGCGCGGCACAAACGACGACCAGTGGGTGCTCGTGGGCAATCATCACGATGCGTGGGTGTACGGCGGGGCCGATCCCGGCAGCGGAACGGCCGCCGTGCTCGAAATGGCCCGCGGACTGGGCGAATTGGCGCAATCCGGCTGGACGCCGCGCCGCACGATCGTGATTTGCGAATGGGATGCCGAAGAGCCCGGCCTAATCGGTTCGACGGACTGGGTCGAGGCGAACCGCGCCGAGCTCCAGGCGAAAGCCGTGGCGTACATCAACACAGACGTCGGTGTTACAGGTCCGAATTTTTCAGGATCGGCGGTTCCTTCTCTGAAGCGGTTTCTCCGCGATGTGACGAAGGAAGTGCCTGATCCACAAACGGGCAAGAGTGTTTACGATGCTTGGGCGGACCGGGAAGGAGCTGCGAACGATTCTCTACTCGTTTCCTCGAACGCCGCTTCACAGCCTCGGCGCCCGGCAATTTCTCCGCTTGGCGCGGGCTCGGATTTCTCGGCATTCCTCGATTACGCCGGCATTCCCTCAATGGACGTGAGCTTCACCGGCGACTATGGCGTGTATCATTCGCGCTACGACGATTTCTATTGGATGGAGCACTTCGGGGATCCGGACTTTTCCTACGAGGCGGCCCTGGCGCGAACTCTTGGCCTTGCAGCGTTGCGATTTGACGAAGCCGATGTCCTTCCGTTCGATTATGGCGCGTACGCTTCGGAAATCGCACGTGCCAACGACAATCTCACGTCGCGAGCCGCATCTTTGCCAGGAGCGTCCGCTATCCTGAAACCGGTAGCGGATGCAGTGGCGGACTTCTCGGAAGCGGCTACCCACGCAGATGACGCGCTTGCCGCCATTCCCTCCGACGCGACAAATGAATCGGCGATCAATCGGGATCTTGTCGAGGCCGAGCAGGCGCTTCTCGCGCCGCAAGGACTTAGCCGGCGTCCCTGGTTCAAGCACACTATATTTGCTCCCGGCATGAACACGGGTTATGCGGCAGAGATTTTGCCCGGCGTAACGGAAGCCTTACAGCGCCGCGATCTCGCTGAGTTGCAGCGCGAGTCAGACGCGCTCTCTGCGGCGCTGCGCCGCGCCGCCGCGCGGCTCAACGATGCGTCTGCGCTCGCCCGCGCCGCCTCTGGTCTCGACCAAGGTCACTAGATCGCGGGCCCCCTGAGTCCTCAGTTGTCTAGCCGGACCACAAACGTCGTTAGCTGATCGTTCGCCTGCAATTGCGCCGCGAGCTGTTGCGCTTCGTCCTCCGTGGGGAGGCGCCCTACACGCACGCGGTAGTAAAGGCCATTGGGCGAATCGTAGGGCACGACGCTGACGGAGGGGTACCGCGCCGCAAGCCGGTCGCGGAATCTCTCGGCGTTATCCTTCACGAGGAAGGCGCCAACCTGCACGCCGAAAAATCCGGTCTGCTGATTCGGTCCGGACATTACCTCGAGCCGCACCTGCGCCGTCCCTGTGCCGACCATCTGGATCGCCTTCGCTGCGGAAAGCGAAAGATCGATGATGCGGTTTGCCACAAACGGCCCGCGGTCGTTTATACGAACTTCGGTCTGCAATCCGTTGGTGAGATTTGTCACGCGCAGGAGCGTTCCAAAAGGAAGGGTGCGATGCGCGGCGGTGAAGTCGTGCATGTCGTAAATTTCACCGTCGGAGGTTCGGTGGCCGTTGAATTGCGGCCCATACCAGGACGCGACGCCCTCTTCCACGTATTCGCCGGGAACCGCGGGCTGTCTTTCGATAGGCGGCGGAGGACCGGAAGGCGGAGCATTCGGGTAGCGAGGTGGGGCGGGGGCATTGGGTGCGGTCGGAATCGGAGTCGGCGCCGGGATCTGTGTGGTTTGATTATGATGGGAACATCCACCGATGATGAAGAGCGCAACGATGGCACTTATCGCGGCAAAATGTGCGTGCCTTCTTCGCGAAACACGGCTGGCGCCGGTTCTCTCGAAAGTCACGCGTGCCCCGCGATGTCTTGTCTCATGCTCTGTCTCATTTTCCGGTATTATAGGTAGCGCGTTTGCATTCCCGCAAGGAAGTAAACGTCCCCGCCTCGTGTTTCCGCGCGAGCCGGTCAGCGGTCCAATTCAAAAGGGGTATTTCAAATTTTTGGAAAAAGCGCCAATCCGCGCCCTAAGCTGTGCCCGTCTTGTGGAACCCTCGTAGGGGCCACCGCGACCCGCTGTCATCAATGCGGCGCGAACGTGAACTTTTCATTTGCCGCAGCCAATAAAGCCCTCGCGCGGTTGATGCCTGCCACATCGCCGGCCACGTACGCGATCCTCGCCTTCAGTTGCATTTTATATGGCATAAGCCTGCTGTGGACGTTGCGGCTGGGCGGTGGCGGCTTATCGGGCGGCGGGCTGTTCGGCTTCGATATCGGCGTAATCAGCGGCGAAGTGCTGCTGCGTCTTGGCGAGTCGCTGCCGCTCCCCTACAACTTGCAAGAGCCATGGCGATTTGTGACCGCGGTATTTCTGCACGCGAGCATCTTGCATATCGGATTTAACATGTGGTTCCTCATGGATGTCGGGCCGCTTGTCGAAGAGCTCTATGGCTCCGCGCGCCTCATATTCATTTATGTGTTCACGGGAGTCGGCGGATACGTGTTCGCCAGCGTTTTCAGCAGGTATCCCGCCATCGGGGGATCGGGCGCCCTGCTCGGATTGATCGGAGTGTTGCTTGCAATGTCGATGGGCCGCCAAACGGCCGGGATGCAGATGTTGCGCAGGCAACTGATCTATTTGCTGATTTACATTGCGGTGATTAGCTTGCTGCCGGGCGTTTCCTTCCTGGCCCATCTCGGCGGATTCGCGTGCGGTTTCGGCCTCGGCAAGATCATGAGGGACCGAAAACCGGCAACGCCCGGAGAGCGCAAGATCGCAAGCGTTCTGGGCTGGGCTTCCGCGATCATCGTGGCCGCTAGCTTCGCGATGATCATCCAAGCGATCCTGCGAGGCGTCGTCTAGCCGGCCGTCGGCACTCCTCGCTATTGTTCTTTGTCGAGTTGGCGTGCGACGACGAGGCTGTAATGCACGCCGGAGAACATCACAAGCGCGGCGACGACATATCTGCAATACGTCTGCGTGACCGGTAGCCAGGACCAGTGGAACACCGCGAACAGCAGCACGATGAGAACGAGCAGTATCTCGAAAAGAGTCGTCGCTTTGCCCCAGATACTCGGCGGAAACGACCGAAATCCCACCACCAGCAAAATCACGGCGCACGCCATCAGAATGAGAACGTCACGCCCGAGCACCATAATCGCCAGCCACCAGGCGATTCTGCCCTTTAAAGCGAGGACAAGGTACGAAGAAGAAAGCAGCAGCTTGTCCGCAATGGGATCAAGGTACGCGCCGAGCGTAGTTTTCTGGTTCAGAAGCCGGGCCAGCAGGCCGTCAAGGCCGTCGCTAATCCCCGCGGCGAACAGAATCCCCAGAGCCAGGTCGTAACGATCATATTTAATCGCGATGATGAAGAAGGGCAAAAACGCGAGCCGCAAAAATGTGAGCTCGTTGGGTACGGTAAGAATCCGGCTCTTCTGTATGGTCGAGGTCAGCGTCATGATCGGACAGACTGCATAGCGACAAGCTACATTTGACACAGATCAGGCGAACTGAGCGAGATAATCTGCAAGCGACCGTCCCACTTTTCGTTCAAACGTCTCCGCGAGCGAGGGAATGGAGCCGCGCGCTTCGTCGAGTGCGATCCGCTCTATGCGCACCATCGGGAAAAACAGCGTCGGCAGGCCGATTCGGTCGCCTTCCGGATGCAGCACCTGGCTGACGAAATCGTCGAACGCGGAAAGATCGATGCCGCGCATCGTAACACCTGCATTCGAAATGTCCAGCAGTTCTCCCCAGAGGCGCTCCTTGGGACTGTGCAGACTTACCACAACGACTGAATGCGCATCCATATTTCCGCCTCTTAGAATTTCGGTCTGCACGACGTTAGTACGAGATGGTCTTCAAATCTTTCGCTACGCGCAACGTTGCCTCCGTCGCCTTTTGCACATCCGAAGCGGCCAAACCGGGCGCCGCCTCGCGCAACAACAAGCCGTCCGGCGTCACGTCGATCACAGCCATGTCCGTCACAATACGATCGACTACGCGGGTCCCGGTGAGAGGCATGTTGCAACTTTTCAAGATGCGCGGCTGGCCCTCTTTCGTTGTGTGCTCCATCGCCACAATGACGCGCTTGGCGCCGGCGACCAAATCCATCGCGCCGCCCATTCCCTTTAGCACCTTTCCCGGGATTGCCCAGTTGGCCAGACTGCCCGTTTCATCCACCTCGAACGATCCGAGCACGGTCAGGTCGATATGGCCGCCACGAATCATTGCAAATGAGTCCGCGCTGGAGAAATAAGAGCAGCCGGGGATTTCACTGATCGTCTCTTTGCCCGCATTGATCAGGTCGGGGTCCTCTTCGCCCTCATATGGATACGGCCCGACGCCCAGCATCCCGTTTTCCGATTGCAAGATGACTTCGACGCCCGTGGGAATGAAATTCGGCACGAGCGTCGGAATTCCGATTCCCAGGTTGACGTATTGCCCGTCGCGCAACTCCTGCGCGACTCGCCTGACGATCTTTTCGCGATTATCCATGTTCCTCAATCACACCGCGCGCTTCCGCACGGTCCGGCGCTCGATGGGTTTCGTATAGCGCGGCCCCCGCAGTACCGCGTTCACGTAAATGCCCGGCGTATGAATTTCGTCCGGCTTCAAGTCGCCCAACTCAACCAATTCTTCGACTTCGGCGATCGTGTGTTGCGCGGCCGTCGCCATCATTGGATTGAAATTTCGCGACGTCTTGCGATACACAAGATTGCCCCAGCGATCGCCCTTCCACGCTTTCACAAATGCAAAGTCGCCGCGGATCCAACGCTCCATCACATAGAAACGTCCATCGAATTCGCGAACTTCTTTTCCTTCTGCCACAACGGTGCCGTATCCGGTTGGCGTAAAAAACGCCGGAATACCAGCGCCTCCCGCGCGGATTCGTTCCGAGAGCGTACCCTGCGGGTTCAGTTCCAATTCCACTTGCTTATTCATTACGAGGCGCTCGAAAATCTTGTTCTCGCCTACATAGCTCGAAATCATTTTCCTGATTTGGCCGGCTTGTAGAAGCGGCCCCAGCCCGAATTCATCTCCGCCCGCATTATTGGAGACGATTGTCAGGTTTTTCGCGCCCTTGCTCTTCAGCGCTGCGATCAAATGCTCGGGAACGCCGGAATACCCGAATCCGCCGACAAGAATCGTCGCTCCATCCTGAATCCGTTCGACCGCAACGTCGGCATTCGCAATTCGTTTATCCATCCGTTTTCGCCTGAACCCCTTTGACTAGGCGCGTGTTACGCGCTCGTCCGGCTCGCCTCGATGACTTACGCCACGCCGGGCTGCGTCTTTCAATCCGCGAATGCGTTCGCCTACAGCCGCCGCGGCCGCATCCGCCGTCTGCGCCTTTTCGATTTCGGCCACCAGCGCCGAGCCGACGACTGCGGCATCGGCGATGCCGCCGAGCACCGTTACGTGCGTCGGCAGAGATATTCCGAAGCCGACGGCAATCGGCAGTGTCGTGAACTTGCGCACACGGCGCACGAGCCCGGGCAATTCTTCCGGCAGAGCCTCGCGCGCGCCTGTCACTCCTGTTCGCGAGATGAGGTAAAGAAAACCCGTTGATACTCTGGCGATCCGCTCGATGCGCGTATCCGTCGACGTGGGCGCCACAAGAAAAATCGTATCCAGATTGTGCGCTCGCATCGCTGCGCGATAATCGACCGATTCTTCCGGCGTTAAATCCGTTGCGAGGATACCATCTGCGCCTGCTTTCGCGGCAGCCGCCGCGAATTTGTCGATCCCCATTTGCAACAGTGGATTGTAGTAGCTGAAAAGAACGAGCGGAACATCGCTACGCTCGCGAATCTTGCGCACCAACTCCAGCACTCCCACCAGGTTCGCGCCGCCGCGCAACGCACGTTCGCTCGCGCGTTGAATGGTCGGCCCGTCTGCCACCGGATCACTGAAGGGCACGCCCAGCTCGATCACATCCGCGCCCGCATCGGCGGCAGCCAGCGCGATCTTCTCGCTTGCAGCCAGCGAAGGATCTCCTGCGGTGATGTACGCGACCAGCCCCATCTCGCCGCGTTTTGAGAGCTCGCGAAAACGCGAGGCAATACGTCCGCCCGCTGTGGAATTTGTTTGTTGAATGGCCGTTTCAGGCATATCGCGAAAGGGTTTCCATGTCCTTATCGCCGCGTCCGGAAAGATTCACGATCACGATCTGATTTTTACTCATTTTAGGAGCGCGGCGGATCAATTCCGCCACCGCGTGCGACGACTCCAGCGCCGGGATGATCCCTTCCATCCGCGCGAGGGTGCGCGCGGCTTCAATCGCTTCTTCGTCTGTTACGGCCGTATATTCGGCGCGTCCGCGTTCGGCAAGCGCCGCGTGCTCGGGTCCGACGGCCGGATAATCAAGGCCTGCCGAAATCGAATGCGTTGTCGCGATCTGGCCGTCTTCGGTCTGAAGGACGTATGTGTAGGTTCCTTGCAGCACGCCGGGTTTTGCCCCCGTAAAGCCGCTCGCTGCTGCGAGGCGCGCCGCATGCTGACCCAGCGTGTTTCCGCGCCCACCAGCTTCGACGCCAACCATCTTTACGTCCGCATCTTCGAGGAACGCGTGAAACAGTCCGATGGCATTCGATCCGCCGCCGACGCACGCAATCAGACAATCCGGCAACCTGTTTTCCGCGTGCATAATCTGTCCGCGCGCTTCCTGGCCGATCACTTTATGGAAATCACGCACCATCTCCGGATAGGGATGCGCACCCAAAACTGACCCGAGCAGGTAATGCGTGTTGTGAACGTTAGTGACCCAATCGCGCATCGCTTCGTTGATCGCGTCTTTGAGCGTTCTGCTGCCGGAATCGACGCCAACCACCTCCGCACCGAGCAGCCGCATTCGCATCACGTTGAGCCGCTGGCGTTCCATGTCTTCCGTGCCCATGTACACCGTGCAGGAAAGCCCGAGCCGAGCCGCCACAGTTGCCGTCGCTACGCCATGCTGACCGGCACCGGTTTCCGCGATCACTCGCGTTTTGCCCATGCGGACGGCAAGCAGGCCTTGGCCAAGGCAGTTATTGATTTTGTGCGCGCCGGTGTGCAGCAGATCTTCGCGCTTGAGATAAACTCGCGGCCCGCCAAAATGAGAGGTTAGCCGCAGGCAGAACTGCAGAGGCGTCGGCCGTCCAGCGAAATCGTGCAGCAACGTATTCAACTGCGCCTGAAAGGCGCGATCTTTCTTTGCCTCTGCATATGCACGCTCTAACTCCTCCAGCGGAGCCATGAGCGTTTCGGGTACGTAACGGCCACCGTAAGCGCCGTAGCGCCCGCGCGCATCGGGCGATTCCTGAAGTCTCTGTTCGACAATAGGACTCATTGCGTCCTCATCTTCCCGCTGATCTTCCCGTTTCCAACGGCACGCATAAACGCGGCGATCCGGGCGGCATCTTTTTTCCCGGGCTTCGCTTCCACGCCGCTGCAAACGTCGAGTGCATACGGCTTCGCATTCTTGCTCGCCTGGGCCGCATTCTCAGGCGTCAACCCGCCCGCCAGAAAAATCGTGCGACCGCGTCGTGCGCGCCGCGCCACGGCCCAGTCAAATGTTTTCCCCGTGCCGCCGCGCGCTCGTCGGTCGAATCCATCGAGCAGAAACGCGCTCGCGCCCTTGAAGCGCTCGAGCTGCGACGTGCGGAAAGGTTTGCGCACTCGAATCGCTTTTATCACCGGCACGTACTGCGCCACGTGCGCGACGAATTCCGGAGACTCTTCTCCGTGCAACTGGACGAAATCGAGCTTCAGGCGTCGCGCTGTTTCAATCACCGCATCTGCCGGCTCATTCACGAATACGCCGACAGCAGCCACTCCGTCGGGGAGCCGACTTACAATTTTACCGGCCCGGGCAGGCGAAATGTACCGCGGACTTTCGCGGTAAAAATTGAACCCAAGAAAACTCGCGCCCGCCTCGCAGGCCCGCCGCGCGTCAGCCCAATTCGTAATCCCGCAGATTTTCACCCGGGTCTTTGCCATTTTGCGATCTTTATTAGTATTAGTGTGCTCCAGCGGCTCCCGCGTCCACTGCCCCAAGCAACTCTTTCAATCCTGCCGCCGGCTCGGCCTGTTTCATAAGCCGTTCGCCGATCAAAAACGCATCGAAGCCCGCAAGCCGAAGCCGTTCAATATCTTCCCGAGCGTGCAGTCCGGATTCGCTCACGGCGACGACTCCCTCCGGAATCTCCTGGATCAGATCTAAGGACGTCTGCAAGCTCACCTTGAAATCGCGCAAATCACGATTGTTTACGCCAATAATTTTGGCGCCAGCGGCCTTTGCACGTTCTAATTCTTCCCGCGAATGCACCTCCACGAGAGCCTCCATGCCAAGCTCGCGCCCCAAGGCGAGCAGCTCGGAGAGTGGCGCATCGTCAAGCACGGCCACGATCAGCAGAAGCGAATCGGCGCCTGCCGCTCTCGCCTCCCACACCTGCCACGGATCGACGATAAAGTCCTTGCGCAAGATCGGGACCGAGACAGCTTTTTTAACTTCTTTCAGATCCGCGAGCGAGCCTTGAAAGAACTCTTCCTCGGTCAAAACCGAAAGCGCAGCCGCTCCCGCTGCTTCGAGGCTGCGCGCGAGCGGCACAGGCTGGTAATCCTCGCGGATCAGACCGAGCGACGGGGACGCCTTCTTTAACTCGGCGATCACGTTGCAGCCCGGGCGCGAGAGCGCCGCCGCAAAATCGCGGGCCGGCGGCTGCTTTTGCACGGCTAGCTTCAGCGCCACGTCCGGCAAGACGCGCTTGCGGTGGGCCACCGATTCGCGGCGCGCGGCCACAATCCGGTCGAGAATCGTCTTCCCGTGCGCTCCATTTTCCATATGATTGGGTCTCCAATCATGCTATCTGCCGCCCCGCAGCCTGTCAATTTATGTACCAGCCTGACGGCTCTTTTCGCGAGCGAGCGTTCGGTTGGTTATCTGCCTTGAAAAAATCCCCCTTTTTCTCGATTAGAAACGCAATTTCTGTTGAAGGGCAAAGGCTTAGGTGCATTTCTAATCGAGGATTCTCGATTAGAAAGCAGGTTGCAGGTTTCAGGTGGCGGGTGATAGGGCCCGACCGCAGTGGATTGTGTTTCCCCCGCTGGCGACCGCGATTAGGACTGAGTGCCATCCTTTGTTTGCAACGAGTTACGTTGAATTTTAATTCTTGGCAGTTGCGATTAGAACCGATTGGCGAGAGGCGACCCGTGACTGACGAAAAGCTCCGTCCCTGAGGCTTACTTACCTCTGTCTCGATCATTCAGGCGCAACCCTCCTGGCGTATTGTCGATCACGACTGCCGCTTTGCAGTGGCCATCGTGCCGACAAAACGGAAAGCAGTATACCATACTATAAATTTACTTGCAAGGACTTTTTGTGTGTCAAATTTGAGACGATCTGATGGTGGCCGTTATAGTTTTTAGGGCGAGGGTAGGGGCGAAGATTGTGCTGTTCGGGTGGGCTAAAAGGGCTCGTTGGCCCGAAGATTTGTGTCGCGCCTACGGCGCTCCGGGGTATTTTCGATGCGACCCACACCTGACGGTGTGGGCTAATGTTGTGCCGCACCTACGGCGCTTGTGGGTTGTTGCATGCGCTCCCAGCACTCACGTGCTGGGCTAAGTTGTGCCGCGCCTATGGCGCTGGTTTGTGCGCGATAGCGAGAGCGAGCCTTCCATGGAATAGGACGGCGAATAGTTGCGCCTAAAAGTCAGGCTGCGCACGGTTATTTGCGCCGACGACCGATCCCGCGGTTACAATGCCGCGCTGAAGGCCGGGCTCTACGTTTAAACCTTAAAGGCGTGCTGCTAGAGGTCGGAGTTGTTGGGACTTTCCCGGAGTTTAAGTTTTGATTTGCGGCAATACACCACTGCGAGCGCGGCGAATCCGGCTATGAGCAATGGGAGAGTGCCCGGTTCGGGAGTCGAGACGGGCGGAGGCAGAATCGGCGGACTGCCGGGTGGAGTGGGTCCTCCTCCTCCGACGATGGGGAAGTAAACGGGCGGAAGAGGTGAAGGGAGACCGTCAATCGGACCGTCCGGTGCGAGCGTGGGCGGAGTGAGGGGATCGGCCGGCGAGGGAATCAGCGCCATGGGAGGCACCAGCATCGATAAC